>CAIYGK010000518.1 GCA_903925725.1 uncultured beta proteobacterium
CGCCGCAGAGTTGCCTACCGGCGCCAACAACGGCACAACGGTGACGGTCGCAGTGGCCACCGACATCGAGCACCACCAGGTGTTCATGCGCTCCTTCCTGCAAACACTGTGGTTGTTCGTCTTGGGTGCTGCCCTGCTAACGGGCCTGCTGGGCTGGGCGGCAGTGCGGCGTGGCCTGGCACCGCTGCGCACCATGCGCGAGCAGGCGCAAGGCGTTACCGCGCAACAGCTTGGCCAGCGCCTGGCAGTGACCTCGGTGCCGCCGGAGCTGGCAGAGCTGGCGCAGTCGCTGAATGACATGCTGGCTCGACTCGAAGAAGCCTTTCACCGCCTGTCGGATTTCTCGTCCGACATCGCCCACGAGTTGCGCACGCCAGTCAGCAACCTGATGACGCAAACTCAGGTTGCCCTCTCCAAGGCACGCAACGCAGACGAGTACCGAAGCATTCTGGAGTCAAACGCCGAAGAATTCGAGCACATGGCGCGCATGATCTCGGACATGCTGTTGCTGGCCAAGGCGGAGCATGGTCTGGTGGTACCGAACCGCGAAGCACTGAATCTGGCATCGGAGTTCCGCGCACTGTTCGACTATTACGAAGCACTGGCGGAAGACAAGGGTTTGCAGTTGAGCCTCGATGGCAGCGCCGAGGTCAGTGCGGACCGGCTCATGCTGCGCCGCGCGCTGGGCAACCTGCTGTCCAACGCTGTTCGGCACGCGGACAGGGGATCGGCACTGCGCGTGAGCGTTACCAGCGATGTGGCCAACGTCCTGATCAACATCGAAAACTCTGGCGACACCATTGCAGCGGAATATCTGGAACGGGTTTTCGACCGCTTCTTCCGGGTTGACCCGTCACGCCAGCGCGCCAGCGAAGGCACTGGCCTGGGTCTGGCCATCACCCGATCCATCGTGCTGGCCCATGGCGGTACCATCAGCGTAGAGTCTGCCGGCGGGGTGACCATCTTTACCATCCGCTTACCCGTCGCAACAGACCCTGCTGTCCACGTCAGGAGACGCTGATTCGTTAACTGTTCATGACACGTCTGTTTTGGATCCCCCTTTTTCTTGTGCTGGCAAGCGGGCTGGCCACCGCCGGCAGCGATGCGCCGACCGAGCGCGATCTGCACACGTCCGAGTGCGTGGCAGCCCTGGATGCCCGATCGGAAGAACTGGCCAGGCAGGCCAAGGCCGGGCAGTCTGATTTGCGCCCATTGCTGGTGAGCACGCTGGAAGCCGGAGCGGCCTTCATTGGTCAGGCCTACATGCGGGGTGAGCGGGACGAAGCTCGCTCGCAATCACAACTTGCCGAGGCGCAGCAGGCACAAAAGAAGTTAGCAGCGGCGGACCTGGCAACGCGACAGTCCGCTTGTGCACAGGAAGGGGCTCGCCTGCTGTCGCAAACCGACGCCATTGGGCGTTTCGTGATATCCCGGCTGGTGCAGCGACGACTGCAGAAACTGCTCGACGACTGATTTGCGGCCAGGTCGGTAGACAATAGCGGATCATCAACTTCGTCCGAGCTGCATCCAATGACAACCGAACCTTTATCAAAACCCGTAGCCGTGGTGACCGGTGGCGCGCGCGGCATCGGTCTGGCCATCGCCCAACGCTTTCTGAGCCAGGGACACCGAGTTGCCCTGCTCGACATCGATGGTGAAACACTGAGCCGGACTGCGGTCATGCTCAACGACGCAGATCACGTGCTGGCCATTCACTGCGACGTGTCCAAGCCAGAGCAAGTGAAAGCGGCGGTAGCAGATGTGGTCGCGACCTTCGGACGGATCGATGCGCTGATCAACAACGCCGGCGTCGCGGTCTTCAAACCGATTCTGGAAACATCGTTCGAAGAGTGGCGCTACGTGATGGGGACCAATCTGGACGGCGCCTTTCTCTGCAGCCAGGCCTGCGCTCCGGTCATGTGCAAGACTGGAGGCGGCAGCATTGTCAACATCGCCTCGATTTCGGGTCTGCGCGCCAGCACCTTGCGCGTCGCCTACGGCACCAGCAAGGCCGCCATCATTCAGCTGACCAAGCAGCAGGCGGTCGAACTGGGCAACGTCGGCATCCGTGTCAACGCGATTGCGCCCGGTCCGGTCGATACCGAGATGTCGAAACTGGTTCACAGCGTGGCGATCCGCTCCGACTACTACGACGCGATTCCGCTGAACCGCTACGGCACGACCGATGAAATCGCATCCGTCGCTGGCTTTCTGTGCAGCGACGCCGCAAGTTATGTCAACGGCCAGGTGCTGGCGGTCGATGGCGGATTCGATGCTGCCGGTGTCGGCCTGCCAACGCTGCGCCGGTCAGTTCCCTGAATCAACACCCGCCCGGTCTTCAGAGAAAGCCGGTCGAGATCCAGGGCACCGCCGCGATCACCAGCAGCGCAACAAAGAGGGCACCAAGGTGCGGCCAGACGCGCCAGAACGCCTGGTCCGGCGGCACCTTGCCAATAGCGCAGGCGGCATAGAAACCGACACCGAAAGGTGGTGCAAACAGCCCCAGCCCCATCGCAAAAATCACCACCATCGCGTAGTGCACCTCATGCACGCCCAGGGCGCGCGCCACCGGAAACAGCAGCGGGCCAAACAGCACGATGGCAGGTATGCCTTCG
Organism: uncultured beta proteobacterium; assembly: GCA_903925725.1. Lineage (GTDB taxonomy): Bacteria > Pseudomonadota > Gammaproteobacteria > Burkholderiales > Burkholderiaceae_C > Rhodoferax. Next base: position 2,616 of record CAIYGK010000518.1, read on the forward strand.
AGCACGCTGCCCAGCACGACAAACGCCAGCAGCGAGACAACCATGAAACCGAATTTTCCACCGGGGACATCGGCCATCAGGGCCACCAGTGAATTGGAAAAGCCTGACTGCGTCAAAGCCCATGCCATCGCTGTGGCGCAGCCAATGATCAGCAGGATGGCGCCTGACAGGCAGGCAGTGTCGACCAGCATCGGATAAACCCGCTTCCAGTCAAACTGGCGGTAGATCAGCAGACCGGCCAGCACGGTGTAGGCAATGCCGACCGTGGACACTTCTGTAGCAGTTGCCACACCCTCAACCACCACGGTGCGAATCACGAACGGCAAGGCCAGCGCCGGCAAGGCAATCAGCAGCGCGCGGCGCACCTGCGCACCACTGGCCTTGGCCACAGCACTCATGTCTTCATGGCGTGTCTGAAAGTACACCACCACGCAAAGTGCCAGCAGACCGACCACTGCTGGCAGCAGGCCGCCGGTGAACAGCGCCGAAATCGAAACACCGGTTACGGCACCTATCGTGATCAGCACCAGACTGGGCGGAATGGTTTCGCTCATCGCGCCGGACGCGGACAGCAGCGCCACCAGGTCGCCGCCCTTGGCGCCGCGCTTTTGCATCTCGGGAAACAGCGCCGGCGCCACGGCCGCCATATCGGCCGCCTTCGATCCGGAGATGCCCGACACCAGGTACATCGCGCCCAACAGGACGTACTGCAGGCCGCCGCGCAAATGACCAATCAGCGCCGCCAGAAAGTCCACCATGGCGCGTGCCAGACCGGTCATGGCAATCAGTGCCCCGAGAAAGACAAACAGCGGCACCGACAGCAAAATGATGTGCGACATGCCCTCGTCCATGCGACTGACGACGATGGTCAAAGGCGCGCTTGTGGTCAAGGCCAGATAAGCCAGCGTGGACAAGCCAAAAGCAAAGGCGATTGGTAGTCCCAGCGCCACACTCAGACCGACCAGCCCGACAAAAAATATCAGCAAATTCAGATTGCCAAGATGGGTCAGTGCCGGCTTCATGAACCAGGAGCTGATCGAAATCACCAGCAGCAGCGCGACACAGGCGGCGACGTCCTTGAGGCTGGAGCGCTCCAGCAGTCGGGCCAGCGAAATCGCAAGCATCAGGAACGCACCAACACCAATCGCCGCCACGCGCATGCCGTCGTGCCACTCCAGCGCGGGCGTTACGACCACCCACTGGTCATCAAAATGCTCGTAGGCCGGCATCAGCAGCAGGCCAACAAACAGGATCACCGTGCAGGTGCACAGCGTCTCGACCCGAACGCGCCAGCGTGCGGACATCATGTTGACAAAAGTCGTCAAGCGCATGTGCTCGCCGCGGCGCAACGCGATCACGCCGCCGAGCATGGCGAGCCACAAGAACAGGATGGACGCCAGCTCGTCGGACCAGGTCAGCGGCGCGTTGAAGACATAGCGCGAAATCACGCCCGCCAGAAGAATCAGCGTCTCCAGCACCACCAGCAGGGCAGCTGGCAGTTCGGTAAGGAGTTGAACGCCTTTTTCGAAGGCTGCAAAACCGGGGTGGCGCGACGCCGCAACCGGCTCAGACAAGCTTGCCAGAGTACTTCTCCAGTTTCGCCATCGCGACATCGCCAAACTTGCCGCGCCACTCCTTGTAGAAGCCGGCCTTGGACAGGGCGTCACGGAAGGAGCCCACTTCCGGGTAATTGAAGATCAGACCCTTGGCTTTGAGCTGTGCTTCCAGGCCATTGTTCAGGCGGCGAATGTCGTCACGCTGCTTGGTGACGGCATCGTCGACGTGCTTGTTGATGACGGTCTTCACTTCCTTGGGCAGCATGTCCCAGCGTTTGCCATTCGCCAGAATCCATTGGCCGTCCCACATGTGGCCGGTCATGGAGCAGTACTTCTGAACTTCGTAGAGCTTGGCGATTTCAATGATGGCAAGCGGGTTCTCCTGACCTTCGACCACCTTCGTCTGCAGGGCTGAATAGACCTCGCTGAAATTGATGGCAGCCGGTGCAGAACCAAAGGCCTTGAACATGGATGTCCAGAGCGGACTCACCGGCACGCGGATCTTGAAGCCCTTCAGGTCAGCGGCCGTGGCAATCGGGCGCGACGAACTGGTGATATTGCGGAAACCATTGTCCAGGCAGCGGTCGAAGATGTGCAGGTTGACTTTGGCAATGGCTTCGCGGATGTGGGCGCCAAGCTCGCCGTCCATGGCGGCCCAGACCGTCGGATAGTCCTTGAAGGCAAAGGCCAGACCGTTGATGCCGGCCAGCGGTACCAGCGTCTGCAGGATCAGCCCCGACAGCGGGAAGATGTCGATCGCGCCCGAGCGCACCTGCGACAGCATGTCGGTATCGCCGCCGAGCTGGTTGTTCGGGAACACTTGAATATCGACGCGGCCATTGGTCTCCTTGCGGATCGCGTCGGCTGCCTCGCGCACGCGAATGCTCGACGGGTGGGTGGCCGGAATGTTGTTCGCCCATTTGAGACTGAACTCGGCTGCTTGTGCGAACACCGGTTGACCGATGGTGGCAAGCGCGCCGGCAGCGGCTGTACCCTGGATGAAGCCGCGGCGGCTGAGGTTGCTGTTAGAGCTCATGATCAGAGTGTCTCCTGTTGATAGGGATGTTGGTGAATGAAATGGACCTGCATTATCGCGTGACTGGCGCTGCTGTTTCAGGCGTCCAGCAAGGACCGCGCCGCCAGCGCGACCTTCTCGGGGGAGAGCCGTGCTTCGTTTTCCAGCACCTGCGCGTAACCGACTGGAATGCGTGGCGCACCCAGGCGCTTGATGCGGCAACCCGTGGCTTCGGCGGCACTGGCTGCCACTTCAGCACCAAAGCCGGCAACCTGCACTGCCTCGTGCACAACCAGCAGCCTCCCGCTGCGCGCAGCAGATTCAAATACCGCCTGTTTGTCCCAGGGCCACAAGGTGCGCAGGTCGATGACCTCGACGCCGACGCCCTGCAGTTCGGGCAACTGCAGCGCCTGCATGACCGGTGCGACCCCACGCGACCAGGTCACGATGGTCAGGTCGCTGCCGCTGCACAGCGTGCGCGCCTGACCCAAGGGTACTTCCAGGGTGCTGTCGACCACACCTTCAAGGCCCCACAACTCCTTGTGCTCCATGTAGATCACCGGGTCGCCTGAAGCCAGCGATGCTTTGAGCAGGGAATAATTGTCTTGCGGCGTGGCCGGCGTCACCACCACCAGACCCGGCAAGTGGGCAAACCAGGCCTCGAGAGACTGCGAGTGCTGCGCGGCCGAAGCCGACCAGACACCAATGGGCAGTCGCGCCACCAGCGGAACCCGGCCCTGGCCACCAAACATATAGCGGTTCTTGGCGGCCTGATTGACGATCTCGTCCATCGCACACAGTGCAAAGTCGATCACCCGCATTTCAACCACCGGACGCAAGCCCGCCAATGCCATGCCAACGGCGGCACCCATGATGTTGGCCTCGGAAATTGGCGTGTCGATCACGCGCTCGGGGCCAAACTCCTGTTGCAGCCCACGGTATTGACCAAAGACGCCGCCGCGTCCCAGATCTTCGCCCAGCGCCACGACGCGCGTGTCGGACTGCATCGCCTGCTGCAAAGCCAGCGCAGCCGCCTGGGCGTAGGTCATGCTGACGGCGCTCATTGCCACACCCCCGCACCGGTATTCATGATGTCCTGGTAGGCGTCCCCCGCGAGCGGCCAGGGCGCTGCCTCGGCCACCTCCAGCGCATCACTGATTTCGGCCAGTGCCGCGTGATCGATGGCATCGATTTCGGCTTGCGTGGCGCCCATCGCAAGCAACTGGCGCTGTGTTATCAGCAGTGGATCATTGCGTTTGGCCGCTTCGACCTCCGAGGGATCGCGGTAAGTGCCCGGGTCGACCGAGACATGCCCCTTGAAGCGGTAAGTCACGGCGTGCAGCAGACGCGGCCCCTGGCCAGCGCGTATTTCTGCAATCAGGCGCGCCGCGGTTTCGTCCACGGTCTGCGCGTCGTTGCCATCGACCTTGATCGCCGGCAGGCCCAGCGCCTGTGCCCGCGCCGAGACGCCCTCGCCCGCTGTCATGGTCCCGGTCGGTGTAGTGGCAGAAATCCGGTTGTCCTCGCAGACAAACAAAATCGGCAACTTGTACACCTGCGCCCAGTTCAGCCCTTCCAGAAACGGACCACGGTTCGCTGCGCCGTCACCAAAGAAACAGGCGACCAGATTGGCTTGCTTGCGCAACTTCAAGGCATGCGCAGCGCCGGTCGCAATCGGAATACCGGCAGCCACCACGCCATTGGCACCCAACATGCCCACCGAGAAATCGGCAATATGCATGGAGCCGCCCTTGCCCTTGTTATAGCCGCTGGCGCGGCCAAACAGTTCGCACATCATGGTGGCGGCCACAGCGCCCTTGGCCAGCGTGTGGCCATGTCCGCGATGGGTTGAGGTCAGCAGGTCTTCGCGCTTCAAATTGATGCAGACCCCGGCCGCCACTGCCTCCTGGCCGGTCGACAGGTGCAGCGGTCCGCGTACCAGTGCCGGCTTGGCTGAAGCGCTCAAGCCCCAGGCGGCCACACCGCCCTGGCTGGCGATCTCTGCGGCATCTTCAAACGCGCGTATCCGGCGCATCAAACGGTATAGATCAAACAGACGCGAGACTGGCAAAGTTGGACTCCGATCTGGACAAACCCCGGGAACCGGGATGAGGTTGGAACTTGTGGCAGCGTCCCGAAATCAGACGCACGCCCCAGGTTCCAAAGTTTAACGTCAGTCGGAAACCGAGCCGCCCAGTGCCTTGATCAGGAACACCGAAGTTACCAGCTCCTGCCCCAGCAACTGAACACTCTGTCTTTCACTGAGCAGCAAGGACTGCTGCGCCGTGACCAGGTCCAGATAAGGCGAGACACCCCCCTCGTAACGAGCCGTCGTCATGTCCAGCACCCGCCGTGCCGCCGTCGTGGCAGTACGAGCCTGCGAGGCAGCCCGACTCAGGGCCACGAGTCCGGTAATACCGTCCTCAACTTCCTGCATGGCGATCAGCACAACGCGCCGGTAGTTCGCTACCGTGGCGTCATAGCCGGCACGGGAGAATTCAAGATTGGCGCGCAGCCGGCCCCCGTCAAACAGGGACTGCGCGGCCGACAAGCCAAATGACCACAGCAGACTGGGCGCATCGAACAGGCTGGCCAGGTCACGGCTGTCAGTGCCGAAGGTCGAGCCCAGCATGATGCTGGGATAGAAGGCGGCGTTCGCAACACCGATCTGCGCATTGGCCGCTGCCATGGCACGCTCGGCAGCGGCAATGTCAGGGCGGCGTTGCAAGAGCTCCGACGGCAGACCCAGCGGCAGCGCCGGTGCGGAGCGCACCAGTGAGTCCACCGGCAGACTGAACTGCGGTGCCACCACACCTGTCAGCGTGGCGACGGCATGCTCGAACTGGCCGCGCTGCCGACGCAGCAGTTCCAACTGCACGAGGGTCGCCTCCAGCAAGGCTTGCTGCTGGGCCAGATCCAGGCCGGAGGCAGCGCCGAGTTCATAGCGCGCCTTCACCAATTCAAGCGCGCGCCGCTGCAAGTCAATTGCACGCTCCAGCACGTCGAGCTCGGCATCAATTTCTCGCAGGTTGAAATAGTTGGCCGCCAGGTCGGTGCTGAGCAAGAGACGCGTGTTCTCAAGCTCGGCCGCAGTTTGAGCGACCGAGGCCTGAGCGCCCGCCGCCGACTGCTCGATGCGACCGGCCAGGTCGAGTTCGTAGTTCACCGTCATCGCGACGCTGAGCTCGTTCTGCACGGTGGAGAAATTCGGGCTGGCGTAGTTGCTGAGCGGCCGATTGGCAGAAATCTTCTGCCGCCCCACGCGCTCACTCAAGCCCAGTTGCGGCAGGGCGCTGGCGGAGGTCGCAGCCAGGGTGGCGCGCGCCTGCAGCAGTCGCGCCTGTGCCATGACCAGCGTCGGACTGTTCAAAAGTGCCTGCTGCTGCAGCGCGTCAAGCGCGCTGTCGCCAAAGATCTGCCACCAGGCGCCTTTGGGGGCAGTGTCCCTGGGTTGGCCGACGCGCCACGGCGCGTCGAGCTTCCAGGCGGCGGGCAGCTCGAGCGCAGGCCGCTGATACTCCGGCGCAGTGGCACACGCCACGAGCACCGTGGTGCAAACTGCGACAACCGCAGGACGAAGCTTCACTTGCCGTCCTTGCCCGGGCTCGCCACCACGGTTTGCCCATCGGCGATCCAGTCCGGTGGATTGAGTATCACGCGGTCGGCCTCCGTGAGGCCATCCAGCACTTCGAAGTCAGCACCGTAGTTGCGCCCGACGTTGACCCGACGCAGGCTGACGCGGCCTTGTGCATCCACCAGCGCGACCATCGTCCCCTGAGCGCGAAACAGCAGTGTGTTGGTCGGGGCCACCAGAGACTGGCTGGCTGGCAGCGACAGTTCCACCTTGACGTAGGCACCGGGCATCAGGCTGCCATCCGGATTGGGCAAGGCCACTTCCAGTTGCATGGTACGCGTGGCACTGTCGATCGAAGCCGACGTACGCACCAGTTGTCCCGGGAAACGCCGTCCTTGCAGTTCGGCCTGAGTCACGACGACCTTTTGCCCGACCTTGACCAGCTGCGCATAGGCCTGTGGCAGGTTCACGTAAACGCGCAGCGGGTCGGTCTGAGAAAGCGTGAACAGCAGGCGTGAACTGTCGATGAGGTCCCCGACGTCAACGTTTCGCCTTGTAATCACTCCGGAGAATGGCGCCAGCACGCGTTTGAAATCCTCCAGTTGTCGCAAGCGCCCGACGTTGGCCTCGGCAGCCGCCAGATTGGCTTGGGATTGCGTAACAGCACTGCGCCTTTCCTCCAGGTCCTGCTGAGAAACCACATCCTTTTTGCGCAGTCCCTCCCAGCGCACCAGCGTGCTGTGCGCCAGCTCCAGACTGGCGGCGGCCTGATCCCGCGCCGCCCGCGCCTGACTCAATTGCTGATCGATTTCCGGGGTCTCGATTTCGGCCAGCAGATCGCCCTTCTGAACCTTGCTGCCGATGTCGCTGGTCCAGCGTTTCACATAGCCACTGGCGCGGGCGGCAATCGGCGACTGCACAAAGCCCTGCAGCGTGCCAGGCAGCGCCAGCGTCTGACCGCTGGCACGGCGCCGGGCCTGTACCGTCGTGACATATTGACGCGCCTGATCGGCCGTGCTCGCATCCAGGGTGCGGGCATTGGCGAAGCGGCCCAGCACCGTGCGTCCCGCCCCCAGCACCAGGACCAGCAGCACCAGCAAGGCAGCCATCTGGGTCCGGCGCACGATCTGGCGGCGCTTGAGGAGTTCGACGTGATCCTGCCCCGCTTCGAACTCGATCGGGTGCAAACCCAGGGCCGCATGGCGTTGGTCGGTCATGGTTCAGTACTCCTGCGATGCACCCCGGCAAACACCACCGGTACGAAGAACAAAGTAGAGATGGTGGCAAACAACAAGCCACCTATCACGGCCCGACCGAGCGGCGCATTTTGTTCAGCGCCCTCGCCCAGACCGAGCGCCATCGGAATCATGCCGATGATCATGGCCAGCGCTGTCATCAACACGGGACGGATGCGCGTCGCCCCCGCCTCCAGCGCGGCTGCCAGCGGCGGCACGCTGGCTTCGAGACGCTGACGCGCAAACGAGATCAGCAAAATGCTGTTGGCCGTCGCCACGCCCATCGTCATGATGGCGCCCGTGAGCGCCGGCACGCTGAGCGTAGTGCCCGTGATGAACAGCATCCAGGCAATTCCTGCCAAGGCTGCCGGCAAGGCTGCGATGATGATCAGCGCGTCAGTCCAGGACTGAAAGTTGATGACGATCAGCAGGTACACCAGCACAATGGCCATCGCCAGCCCTACGCCCAGGCCCAGAAAGGACGCCTGCATGGTCTCGATCTGACCGCGCAGCGCAAGCTGGCTGCCACGCGGCAGCCTGGGGCGAATTTTCTCGACCAGGGTCTCGATACGCGCAGCCACATTCGCCAGATCGGTACCCTGAACGCTGACATAGACGTCGACCGCCGGCAGGATGTTGTAACGCGACGCGACCGCCAGCATCCGGCTCGGCGTGACCTCCACCAGGTTGCCCAGCAACTGTGTCCCGCCGCTGGCACCCGTCGTACCGGCCCCTGTTCCCACTGGCATATTGAGCAAGGCGTCGAGCGAATCGATCTGGTACTGTGGCGTCTGCACGGCAATGTTGTAGACCACGCCATTTTGCGGATTGAGCCAGAACGCCGGCGCCGTCTGCGAGCTGCCCGAAAGCGAGATCAGCACGTTCTGCCCGACGTTGGCGGCGCTCAGCCCGACCTGCTGCAGGCGACTGCGATCCATCTGCAGGTTCAAAGCAGGTGCATCGAGCCGCTGATGCACATGAGCATCCACCGCGCCCGGAATGTGACGGATCAGTCCGGTCAGCTCGCCGGCGAGTTGGGCATTGCCAGCCACATCCGCGCCAGTGAACTGGATGTCGATGGCAGCCGGCAGTCCGAAATTCAGAATCTGGGTGACGATGTCGGCCGGCTGGAAAAAGAACTCGATGCCTGGAAAACGCCGTGGCAGTTCTGCGCGCAGTCGCGAAACAAATCCTTCCGTGGGTTCATGCCCCTCACGCAGCGAGAGCAGAATCTCGCCGTCCAGCGTCCCTATGGTTCCGGCATTGCTGTAAGACAGATTGATACCGCTGTTGGGCACGCCCAGATTGTCGAGCACGGTCTCCAGCTGATCGCGCGGAATGAGTTCGCGGATGACCGCCTCCACTGCATCCGCCAGGCGTGCCGTCTCCTCAATGCGGGTACCGGTGGCTGCGCGCATGTGCAGGCGGATCTGGCCAGCGTCGACACTCGGGAAGAAATCGCGCCCCAGCACCGGGTACAGCAGGCAGGAAGCCAGACAGAAGCCCATGAACAGCATGGCAAAGCCACGCCGATGCGACAGCAGTGCCGACAGCGACAGCGTGTAGGCGCGCCGCACACGCTCGAAACGGCGGTCGAAAGCGCGGTACAGGCGCTGCAACAAGCCCTGGCCCGTCGCCGCGCCCTGCTGCCGGTCCATCAGTAGCAGGACCAGCGTCGGCACGAGTGTGCGCGACAACAGGTAGGAGGCAATCATCGCCAGCACCACCGCCTCCGCCATCGGTACAAACAGAAAGCGCGCCACGCCCGAGAGAAAAAACATGGGCACAAACACGATGCAGATGCAAAGCGTCGAGACAAACGCGGCCACACCGATTTCGCCAGCACCGGTCTCGATGGCCTGGACAATCGGTGTGCCCATATGCAAGTGGCGTTCGATGTTTTCTATGGTCACGATCGCCTGGTCAACCAGAATGCCGACCGACAGCGCCAGACCACCCAGCGTCATCAGGTTGAGCGTCTCCCCGAGCATCTTCAGAACCAGGATGGAGGCCAGAATTGACAGCGGAATGGTCAGTGCAATGATCAGCGTGCTGCGCCAGTTGCCCAGGAAGAGCAGCACCATGGCGGCGGTCAGTGCCGCAGCGATCAGGGCCTCAATGACAACGCCCTTGACCGCTGCCTTGACGAATACCGACTGGTCAAACAGCGGCGTTACCTTGACATCCGGCGGCAGTACCTGGGCCACGCGCGGCAGCAAGGCCTTCAGGTTGGCCACGATGTCGAGCGTCGAGGCGCCACCATTTTTGAGGACGGACAACAGCACGCCACGCGCACCGTCCTGACGCACGATATTGGTTTGCGGCGAAAAGCCATCGCGCACCTGCGCCACATCACGCAGATACGTGGTGGCACTGCCGCTGGTACGCACTGGCAGGTCGCCCAGACCCTCAATGGCGTCGGGTGAGCCGTTCATCCTGACGGTGTACTCGGTGGCTCCAAACTTGGCGGTTCCTGACGGCAGGATCAGGTTCTGCAAATTCACGGCATTGACCACATCGACCGGTGAAAGACCGCGCGCCTGCAGCGCCGGCGTATCCAGATCGATTGAAATCAGGCGGTTCTTGCCGCCGTACGGAAACGGCACGGCCGCCCCGGGAATGGTGATGAGCTGCGGCCGCAGCACATTCACGGCATTGTCAAACACAGCCTGTTCCGGCAAGGTCGGGCTGGAGAGCGCGAGTTGCACCACCGGGATGCTTGAGGCGGAATACTTGATCACCAACGGCGGCGTGATGCCCGGAGGCAACTGGCGCACCTGCGTTTGCATCGCCGCCACGACCTGCGCAATGGCGGTCTGGATGTTGGCATTCGGTTGAAAAAAAACCTTGATGATGGAAACGCTGGCCAGCGACTGCGACTCGATGTGCTCAATGTCACTAACGGTGGTGGTCAGGCCGCGCTCGCTTTGCCCCGCGATGCGCTGCCCCATTTCCTGCGCTGACAGGCCACCATAGTTCCAGATGATGCTGACAACCGGGATATTGATTTCGGGAAAGATGTCTGTCGCCATGTTCAGCAGCACAAACGGCGTGGCCAGCACGATCAGCATCGCCTTCACGATAAATGTGTAAGTGCGCCGCAGCGCCAGCTGAACCATGGACATCGGTAGCCATTCTCCTCGGTATGCGGC
>CAIYGK010000519.1 GCA_903925725.1 uncultured beta proteobacterium
CATCTGGGGCACATTGATGCGCCCCAGCCACAGGCTGTGGCGAACATTGAAGCTCTGCGCATTTACGACGTGATCGACAAAGCTCATGAGCAGGACAGCTTCAGCCAAAGTTGGTCGAGTTTTGATCCGCTTGAGTCTGGCGACCTGATCGGCACCCGGCATGACGGAACCCTTGTGCGCGCCGAGGCACCGGGCTATATCCTGTTCCCAAACGCCAAGGCAGGTGTTGGTCATGAGTGGTTCTATCTGGCCAAGGCGAACCAACGATTGAGTCCAGCCTAGCAAGATGAGCGCAAGCCTTGGAATTGACGCTGGTGGCAGCCAGACACGTTGGGCTTTGGTAGGGCCGGACGAGGGTGTCTTGGCCGAGGGCAGTGTTGCCGGTTTTAGCGCCCTCCAGCTGGGTGGCGAATCGGGTCAGCGCAAGGTGAGCGACATTCTGAAGATCCTGGCTGATCAGGTGCAGGGTTTGGGCGGTGTATCTGCCATGCATGCCGGCGTGAGCGGCTTCGGTGGGTTGCAGGAGAGCTCAGGACAGATCATGCATTCCTTGCTGGCGCAGCATTTCATGCTTCCCGGAGGCGCTGTTGTGCTGAGCAACGACATTGAACTGGCTTGTCTTGCAGCATTTGAGCCGGGTAGGGGTTATGTGGTTTATGCGGGCACAGGATCGATCGCCGGATTTGTTGATGGGCAACGGAAATTTCATCGTGCGGGAGGACGAGGTGGCATTCTGGACGACGGCGGCAGCGGTTACTGGATAACGGTTCAAGCCTTGCGGACTATCTGGCGTGCGGAAGATGAGAGGCCCGGTTGCTGGGCTGAATCACCGATGGCCGTGTCCTTGTTCAATGCCATTGGCGGCAGCGACTGGTCCTGTTCACGTAATCTGGTTTATGAAGCCGAACGTGGACAGATCGGGCAACTCGCATTGACGGTTGCGGCGACGGCCGACATTGATCCTCTGGCGCGGGACATCTTGCACCGGGCCGGCCATGAACTGGCTCGCCTTGGTTCAGCCATGGTGGCACGGTTTGGTGTTCGTCCCATCGTTCTGGCCGGGCGGGTGCCCCAGCTTCATCAGCTGATCGAGCAGTCGATGAGGGAGCGCTTGCCGCCGGCCAGTGATTTGCGGCTGGTTAATCTACAAGCGCATGTTGCCGCGGCCCGCTTGGCACAAAGAAAGGATTTGTCATGAAATTGTTCTTGCTGACGCTTCTTGCGGCTCTGCTGAGCGCTTGCGCGACGGGCCCGCGCATTGATACCAGCTATTCCGCAGTCAGTCAGGATAGCCGGGTGCGCTATCTGGTTCTGCATTACACGTTTCTTGACTCACCGACGTCGCTGAAGGTCTTGACGCAGCAGCAGGTGAGTTCGCATTACCTGATCGATGATGGCGAAGATTTCAAGGTTTACCGTCTGGTCGACGAGGATCGACGCGCCTACCATGCGGGTCTGAGCTCATGGAAGGACAATACCAGGTTGAATGCCAGCTCGATTGGTATTGAGATTGTCAATCTGGCTTGGCGCGATTCGGATCAGGGGCGTGTCTGGTTGCCTTATCCCCAAGGGCAGATTGACCGCTTGATCTCTATGGTTAAAGATATCGTGAAGCGACACGACATCAGCCCTGATCGGGTGCTTGGACATAGCGACATTGCACCCCAGCGTAAACAGGATCCAGGCCCGATGTTTCCCTGGAAGCAGTTGGCCGATGCTGGCTTGGTGTTGTGGCCCGATGAAAAAGAAGTGGCGCGGCGCCAGCAGGCGTTTGAGAGTCAGCTACCCAGCATGGCTTGGTTCCAGAAGAAGCTGGCGGAGCATGGCTTTGCCGTACCGCAGACCGGTGAACTTGATGCTGCCTCGCGCAATGTCCTGATCGTATTTCAAATGAAGTATCGCCCAGCAAAATTTGACGGAACACCTGACGCGCAAACGGCTGCGATTCTTGATGTGCTGACGACACCCGCTGGAACTCGTGTTATTCCTGCTGTGCCCTCAGCGCCGAACCGCTGAGGGGCTTGCCCTTTGGGGGCGCTACAGGACAGCGTTTTCCAGCAGGGTCAAAGTCTGCGCGAAGGTATCGAGGCGCGCATTGACACCCAGAGGCAGCGTCATCTGGTTGGCGATATGGCCAAACGAGTAGCCGCTTACCGCTGGGATGCGCAGCAGATCCAGATGACTATCCACGGTTTCATTCAGGGTCAGCGACGACTCGTTTTCAGGAGCCTCGCACTTTTCGAAGACGCCCAGCATCAAGCCCGACGCTGTCCTGAGGCCCTGACTCAAGTCGAGTTGTGTCAGCATGCGATCGATCCGGTAGGGCGCTTCGCTGATATCTTCCAGGAACAAAATGCGTCGCCGCAATTCTGCCGCGTAAGGCGTGCCCGATAGAGCTGCCACCAGGCTCAGATTGCCGCCGGTCAGGCGTCCAATCGCCGTTCCGTGGCGCTGGGTCCGCACTTGAAACTGGCTTGCTGTTTCCGCCTTGGCCCGATTTTCTTCGGACATCGGCATCGGGTACTCCTTTTGCGGCTGCATCAATATGGCCTTCAGATGCTGCTTCGAATAGTCTGAAAAAGTCGATATCCCGACCGGGCCGTGAAAGGTCACCAACCGAGATTGCCGATGAATTGCCAGATGCAGACAAGTGACATCAGAGTAGCCCACAAAGATCTTCGGATGCTTTCGAATCAATTTGTAATCGATATGAGGTAGCAGCGAAATTCCGCCCGAACCTCCGGTGGCTGCCCACACCGCATTGACTTGCGGGTCAGCAAACATGGAGTGCAAATCCTCCAGGCGTTGGGCAACCGTGCCGGCATAGCGACCGCGGCGTGCCAGCACATGCCTGCCAAGTTTGACTTTGAAGCCAAGATCTTCAAGGTTGCGCACTGATTTGTCGATCCCATCCTGCTCAAGAAACCCGCAAGGAGTGATCAAACCGACCACATCGCCTTCCTTCAAACGGGGAGGCTTGATCAGGGCGCTTCTCTTGATCGAATCACTGACTGGGGCAGCTGACGCCGGGAGCAGTGATGCGGCGAGGGACAAGGCGGCACCCTTGGCCAAACTGCGCCGGCTCAGTTGATCGAAGTTGTCAGATGGGGCGTCCAAGAGATTCCAATTTCGCCAGTATCGGCGCTGGCATCAGGCGTGTTGCGTCATCAGCAGGCTGGGTTCATCTGCCGCCATTACCTGGGCCGCCCAAGCTGCCAGTTTGCTGGCGTCTGCCCGCAGTACCTCCTGCTTGACCGCGAGAATCTGAGCTGGGTGCATGGAAAAGCTGCGCAGTCCCAGACCCAACAGCAGGCGGGTCAGGCTGACGTCGCCCGCCATTTCGCCGCAGACACTCACATCCTTGCCCTGCGCCTGACATTCCGCGATAGTGAGCGCAACGAGTTGCAGCACGGCAGGATGCAAGGGGTCGTACAGGTGTGCTACCGACTCGTCGGCACGATCAATCGCCAGCGTGTACTGAATCAGATCATTGGTGCCGATGGACAGGAAATCAAAATATTTCAAAAAAATCTTGAGCGTCAACGCTGCCGCTGGAATTTCGATCATCGCGCCAATCTTGACAGGTCCGTAAGCAACCCCGCGATTATCGAGTTCGGCGCGAGCACGGTCAATGAGAGCGAAGGTGTGCCGAATTTCGCTGGCGTGAACCAGCATCGGTATCAGCATCTTGGTTTGCCCGTGGGCTGCGGCGCGCAGAATCGCCCGCAACTGCGTGAGAAACATGGCAGGGTCCGCCAGACTCCAGCGAATGGCGCGCAAGCCCAAGGCCGGGTTCAGATGAGCGGAGTCCTGCAAAGACTCGTCAAGCGGTTTGTCTGCGCCCACATCAACCGTCCGGATGGTCACTGGCAAGCCACGCATGCCTTCCACTGCACGCCGATAGGCTTGGTACTGTTCTTCTTCGTTGGGAAGTCTGCTTTGGCGGCCCATAAAAAGGAATTCGCTTCGGAACAAACCAACCCCCGCAGCGCCAGCCTGGATGGCGGCTGGTGCATCCTCGGGCATTTCGATATTGGCCAGCAATTCAATGCTCTTGCCGTCCAGTGTCACTGCCGGAGTGTGCAGGAGTCGCGACAGCCGACCGCGATCAAGTTCTTTCTGGCGCTGCTTGAAGCCATACTCTGCCAGGATGATGGAAGAGGGGTCAACCACTACCACGCCGGCATCGCCGTCGATGATCACCCAATCATCCTGGCGTACCAGTTGACTCGACAGGCGAGCCCCGACGACGGCTGGGATGTCCAGGCTACGTGCCACGATGGCGGTGTGCGATGTCTTGCCGCCGACATCCGTGACAAAGCCGGCAAACACGCTCTGTTTGAATTGCAGCATGTCGGCCGGTGACAGGTCATGTGCAATCAGGATAAGCGGGACGTCAACCGTGTCGTCAAGCAGAAGGTCTTGCTGCGACTTCTTGCGTGCGGCCCGGTTGAGTGGCTGTGCAATCGGAGACGATGCGCCCTTCATTGCGCGCAGTACCTTCTCTGCGATCTGTTCCAGATCGGCCTTGCGCTCGCGCAGGTATTCGTCCTCCATTTCGTCGAACTGTCGGGCAATTACCTCCAATTGTGTTGTCAGGGCCCACTCTGCGTTATAGAGGCGATCAGTTATCCAGTGCTTGACGCCGCCGATAAGTTCGTCATCTTGCAGCAACATCAGGTGCACGTCCAATAGCGCTGTCAATTCGTGCGGGGCCTCTTTCGGTCCCATATGCACAATGCTGGCCTGCAGGCGATGAATTTCGTCCACGACCGCATTGCGTCCGATGCGAACGCGGTCAATTTCGGCACTTATCTGTGAGGCATCAATGAAGTAGTGCGCGACGTCGACTCGGCTTGACGCGACCAGTACCGCGCGCCCGATGGCTATACCGCGGGCGACCGCCAAGCCGTGAATCGAGAAGGTCATTCACCTTCTCCGAATTTGTCCTCAATCAAAGCCAGCAGTGCGTCTTGCGCTTCCTGTTCGCGCTCGCCGCTGGTTTCAAGCTCCACGGTGCTGCCGATGCCGGCAGCCAGCATCATCACTCCCATGATGCTCTTGCCGTTGACGCGTCGCCCGCCCTTGGCAAGCCATACATCACAGGGGAAACTCCCAGCCAACTTGGTTAACTTTGCTGAGGCGCGTGCGTGCAGACCCAACTTATTGCTGATGGTGGTCGTTGTTTTGATCATTTTTCTTTTTCACCTGATTCTGTGGTGCTGTCGTTGCTACTTGCATGATGCCTTGCGTACCACCTGCCATCGCGCGTGCCACCAATGCATCAAGCGATTCGCTTCGATAGGTGACGGTGCGTAGCAGCATTGGCAGGTTTACTCCTGTAATCAGCTTTGAATTCACACCGTCGACCAGTTTTTGTGCTACGTTGCAAGGAGTGGCACCAAATACGTCGGTCAACACCAGTATTTGGGAGGAATCAAGAAGAGCCAGCGCCTGGGCCGCACCGACCAAGGTCTCCTCCGGCGGAATGTTGGCCTGTACATCAAACGCGGCAATTCCCCTCGCCCCATCCGGAAATACATGCAGAACGCACTGTCGTAAAGCGGTGGCCAGTGGTGCGTGGGCGATGATGAGGATGCCGTTCATGTATGGGTTGGTGCGCAGATTCCGGTTTGACCAGTCAGTCCTATTTCCAATATTCCAGATGTTCTGATTATGACTTTTTTGCGATCAGAAAATGGACATAGGAAGCCACACTACCCAGCAAAAAGACACTCACGGCCGCTTGTTATGCTCATATCTCCGGGAAGCTCAATGCTTGAAAGCGGTACCGGGCTGGGCCGATTTCCCACTGCACTGTAAATATACCTGCAAATATCACGAGGTTGCAGGCGGAAAGAGCGCGCCCCGTCAGTGCCGATGTAAAGGTTCTGCCGACGGCAGCCCATTAGATTTGTAGGCGACCAGTCCTCCGTAGTTAGAA
>CAIYGK010000520.1 GCA_903925725.1 uncultured beta proteobacterium
ATGACTGCCATGGGGGCGTTGGCAATCATCTGCACCATACGGAAGTCCTCGCTCTTGAACTTGACTGCGGCATTGGACATGGGCGAGAGGATCAATTCGTTCGGTGAACCCTGGAAAATGTAATAGCCATCGGCCGGAGCACTCAGCACCTTCTGTGCCGCGATGGCACCACCTGCACCACCCAGGTTTTCGATGATGACCGGCTGACCAAGATGTTTGGAGAGCGAGTTGTTAACCATGCGGGCGACAATGTCCGACAGCCCCCCCGCAGGGTAAGGCACCATGATGATGACTGGCTTGTTCGGAAAACTCTGGGCCAGGACCGTGCCAGCCAGCGTCAGGCCAGCGGCCAGACCACACAGGTGCTTGAGAATCAAACGTCGGGAAGCGCGCATGGAAGTCTCCTTGGTGTTCGGAAAGAGGGAAGCCACGATGCTAGAAGGGTCGAATCAATACGTCTAATGCATTATTTATCTGGTTATCATTCATTCTTCACATAGATCGAGTTCAATATGAACTTGCGACATCTCGAACACCTGCTGGCGCTCTCGCAGTCCGGCTCGTTCAGCCGTGCGGCTGAGCGCATGCACATCACTCAGTCGGCGCTCAGCCGCAGCATTCAGGTGCTCGAAGACGATTTGGGTGGCAAGCTGATTGACCGTGTCGGCAAGCGTAACGAACTCACCCCGCTGGGACTCGCCGTAGTGGAGCGGGCCCAGCGCATCGCCCACGAGGCAACCGAACTTCGCCGCAGCGTCGAACTACTCGATCAGGATATCGGTGGCACGCTGCGCGTGGGTCTCGGCTCCGGACCCAGTGCCCTGCTGATGACGCCGCTACTGCAATACATGGGCACGCGCCACCCTCGTCTGCGCCTCAGCATCTCGCGCGGACCTGAGGCCCTACAACTGGCCCATCTGCGTGCCCGTCAAGTGGATGTGCTCGTCGCCAGTCTGCGTGGCATCGCTCCGGCACCGGATCTCGCCATCGAACTCGTGAGCGATTTGCGCGCCTGTTTCCTCTGTCGCACTGGCCATCCGCTGGCAGGACAAGGCCCCGTGCCCTTCGCTGCTTTGGCGGCTTATCCACTGGCGTCAACGCCGATGTCGGACGAACAGGCGCGCATCATGACCGACCACTACGGGCAGCAGGCTAACCCAGCGCAGGCCGTAACACTGGAGTGCGAGGACCTGACCAGCCTGCTTGATACTGTCGAAGTCACCGACGCCGTGTTTCTGGGTATCGCGACAGCCGGGCGTCCCGGCATCGCAGCCGGGCGTCTGGTGGAACTGCAGATAGCACCACCCCTGGTAGCAACCGCGCGCTTTGGTCTGATTCAACTGGCCGGACGAACCGAGGCGCCTGCTATTCGGGTGTTAAGGCAGTTTGTAAGCGAACGGCTACATGACTGATGCAGGGCAAGCGCGGATTCACTCGCGGCAGAGCCCTCCTTGCCGGACTGTTACAAAGCTATTGCCTTCCTCAATTCCGCGGCATGATGCCTTGAAGAAAAACAGCGACCATGGTTCTTGCCACTTCGGGACCGCTCTCCGGGCGCGAGGGGTCGAACCAGTTGCATATCCAGCTGCACATACCGATGGCGGCGAAGGCGGCGTAGGTCGGATCAAGTTGCGCGTTGCAGCGCTTCTGCTTTTGTAGATCGACGATGGCATCGCGCACCAGGTGCAAACCGCGTCGCCAGGCATCCCGGATCTCTTGCGAATGTTCTGCCGACAAACTCTTGGTCTCATTAATCAGGACTTGCAACGTGGGGTGCTGGGTTAGAAGCAAAGCGTAATCGCCAAGAAACTTGCGCAGCCTTTCTTCCGGATCGGGCACCTTGGTCGCCTCGTCGATCATGGGCAGCAAGAGGCGCTCAATGTGGCTCTTGTGTACAACATAGAGCAGGTGTTCCTTGCTCTCGAAATGGTGATAGACGCCGGCCTTGGTCAGTCCGGTGTGCTTGGCGACCAGTGACATGGGCGTTGCGTCGTACCCATGCTCCAAAAACAGGCCGAGGGCGGCTTCCGCAACCTTGGCTGGCTGGTCAAGCGTCAATGCCTGACTGACGGGAACACCGGTGTTTCTTTTCATCTGTACACAGCTGTGGAGCCCCTCCGTACCGGTTGACACAAATCACACCAGTCGATATATTACGCCAAAGCGACAACCTACCGACCGACCGGTAGGTATTTTATTCATTAATTGGTGCCGTGTCCCGGAATAAGACAGGAAATTGAATGGCTCGAACCAGTTTGCTCCCCGCAGACCTGACCCAGGGTGGCAACTCTCAGTCCGGCTCTGCAAGCATTCAGCTCAAGACCAGCATGCTGATCCCTGAACTGCACAGCGAAGATTTCCCGCTGAGCGACTCGATCAACACGATGGAGGCGCTGATTCTCGAGTTGGGCCGCCGCGCCAAGGTCAGTCTGATCAACAGCAAGGGTGATCTCATCGACTTCCTGGACGTGAAGCTCAACGGAAAGAACATCAATTTCTTTCCGGACGGATTGGCAACCAGGCTCAAACCCGGGGACCATGTTCTGGTACGTCTGATAGCCATTGGCGGTGGTTAGCCTGAACAGTGGCTGAATTGCACCGATTGACAAGGAAAGTACACCGATGACCCTGTTCTACAGAAGAATGCCAAAGTTCGATTACGTACGTCCCGGGACGGTGGCCCAAGCCCTGGCCGCTCTGAGCCCGGACGAGCCCGTGCGTAACCAGATCTTCTCCGGTGGCACAGACCTGATGCCGAAGCTCAAATCTCGTGCCATCAAGGCGCCGCCACGGGTGATCGACCTCAAGGGCATCGCTGGCCTGGCCTACATTGACTTCGACGCCGGCGAGGGACTGCGATTGGGCGCCAACGCGACGATTCGCGAAGTCGCGCAGGCCGGCTTGGTGCTCAACCACTACCCGGCGCTGGCAACGGGGGCCGGACTCATTGCCTCGAACCAGTTGCAGCACCGGGGCACCATCGTTGGCAACATTTGCAATGCCGTGCCTTCAGCGGATTCGGCACCGCCGCTGCTCGCGCACGATGCTCAGGTGGTTTGTGTCGGTGCCAGCGGAGAACGCAGCGTTGCCATTGCCGACTTCTTTGTGGCGCCCGGCGTCACCGCACTGGCCCCCGGCGAAATTGTCAAGGAAATCCGCCTGCCGCTGCCGACCCCTGGCGAGCGAAGTGCCTATCTGAAGCTGGCCTCGCGGGGTCGAATGGACCTCGCTGTCGTCGGCGTAGCAGTCGCGGCGGTGGTCAACGACGGCGTGTTCCAGCAGGTTCGCATCGGGCTCGGATCGGCCGCACCGATACCGGTGCGCGCCACGCAGGCCGAGATGGTACTCAGGGGTCAGCATGTCAGTGCAGAAATCATCTCCAAGGCGGCCGCCGTTGCCGCAGCAAATACCACGACACGCAGCAGCCACCGCGCCTCGGCCGGGTACCGCCGCGAAATGATCGAAGTGCTGGTGCGCCGCGCCCTGACTCAGGTCACCGAAACACCCCCGTCGCAGTCCTGAATCACAAAGGCAAGCCGTGAACCCTATTGAACTCAAATTGATCGTCAATGGCCGTATCGAGGAACTGACGATTCCACCCAACCGAACCCTGCTGGAAATGCTGCGCGAGGATCTGCAACTGACAGGCGCCAAGGAAGGCTGCGGTCACGGCGAGTGCGGCGCCTGCATGGTGGTCGTCAACGGCAAGACGGTCAACTCCTGCCTGATCCTGGCCGCCGAAATGGAGGGTGCCTCCATCGTCACCATCGAAGGCCTGAAGAGTGGGGACCACTTGCACCCGGTGCAGCAGGCCTTTGTTGACAAGAGCGGCATGCAGTGCGGCTTTTGCACCTCCGGTCAGGTGCTTGCGGCTATGGCGCTACTGGAAGAAAACCCGGCCCCGACCGTCGCTGAAATTCGTGACGGCATGGCAGGCAGTTTCTGCCGATGCACCGGCTACACCAAGATATTCGAGTCGGTCGAGGCCGCTGCCCAATTGATGCAACAGCACAAAGGCGCAAGTATATGAACGCACCTGACAAGATCCGCCTGGAAGAAGATTCAAGCCTGATCGGCAAACGTCTGCCTCGCGTGGACGCGCGTGAGAAGGTGACCGGCGACGCACGCTACGCAGCCGACTTCAATTTTCCCGGACAACTCTGGGTGAAGATTCTGCGCAGCCCACACGCGCACGCACGCATCCTGAGCATCGACGCCAGCGAGGCGCTGGCTCTCAAGGGTGTCAAAGGCGTACTGACCGGCAAGGACTTCAACGGCTGGACCTGGGGCTGGATGCCCAAAACGCGCGAGGAAGCACCGCTCGCTGTTGAAAAGGTACGTTACTACGGCGAGGCCGTTGCCGCAGTGTGCGCAGTGGACGAAGCTACCGCCGAGGAAGCCTGCGACATGATCCGTGTGGACTATGAGGAACTGCCTGGTGTCTTTAGCGTGGATGAGGCGATCAGGGAAGGTGCGCCACTGGTGCATGAAGACCGGCCCGGCAACCTGAGCTGGGACTTTCACATGGACTTCGGTGATGTCGAAGCGGGATTCGCCGAAGCAGACCTGGTGCGTGAACACAAATTCGAGACCGGGCGCGTGCTCACCGGATTTCTCGAGCCACCGGCGGCAGTGGCGCAGTGGACCGAGGAGGGAATCACCGTCTGGTCTGCCAAGCAGAGCCCGTACTTCCACTACCGGCACCTTGCGGCCTGTTTCAATCTGCCCCTGTCAAAGATCAGGGTCATCCAACCCTTTATTGGTGGCGGCTTCGGCGGCACCAAAAACGATTCGGTGGCCGCTGACTTCTGCGCTGTTCTTTTTTCCAAGCGCCTGGGCAAGCCGGTGAAGTACCAGTATTCGATGGAAGAAGTATTTACCACCGCCCGTAGACGCCACAACTTCACCGTCATTGCCAGGATGGGCATGAAGAAGGATGGCACCATCACCGCGCTGCAGAATACCGCCTATGCGGAAGGCGGCGCCTACACCGTGATCGGCCCGCTCACGCTGTATCTCAGCGGAGCCTACACCACGCTGCCCTACAAGGTGCCCCACTTCAAGTACGACGCTGCCCGCATATTCACCAACCATCCGTCGGGAGCGGCGATGCGCGGGCACGGTGTCACGCACACGCGCTTTGCCGCAGAAGTTCTGATGGACATGATGGCGGAGGAACTGGGGCTCGACAGCCTTGAGGTACGGCTCAAGAATGCGATTGTTGCGCCCCACACTACGGTCAACGGCGTGCACATCAAGACCTGCGGAATCAAGCAGGCACTGCAAGCCCTGGGCGATAGCCCGGCCTGGCGCGAGCGCAAGGCCCGCAAAAAGGATCATGGGTCTGTCGTCCACGGCGTTGGCATTGCCACTGGAACCATGGGTGGCGGCTCCAAGCAACGCGGTCACCAGTCCTGTGCCGCCGTGGTGCGTTTGTGCGAAGACGGTACCGTCAATTACCTCACAGGCGCGACCGATTGCGGGCAGGGCTCCGATACGGTGCTTGTACAAATCGTGGCCGAGGAACTGGGCATAGGCATGGATGACGTCGCGATACGTCGCGTCGACACCGCGATGACCCCCTGCGATCCGGGCAGCTACGGTAGCCGTGTCACCATTCTTGCGGGGCAGGCAGCGCAAAAGGCTGCGCGTGAGGTCAAGCGGCAGATGGCGCAATGCGCAGCCGGGAACTGGGGTGAACCGGAGGACGCCATCGTCTTCGCCGGCGGCCAGGTCTTCTCAAACAGGGACCCGTCGCTCAGAATGTCTTTTCGCAAGCTGGCGCAGGCGGCGTGCTATTCCGAATCGGGTCGGGTCATCCTGGGTACAGGGTATTCCGATGCTGGCGCGGAAGACTACAACTTCGAGAAAGGTTCTGGCAACTCCGATGTGAACTACAGTTTTGCAGCCCAACTGACCGAGGTCGACGTTGATCTGGAGACCGGAATCGTCAAGGCCACAGACTTCCTGATTGCCTTCGACAGCGGCAGGCCACTGCATCCGGTCAACGTGGAGTCGCAAATCGAGGGGGCCGCGGTCCAGGGCCTCGGGCAGGCGCTGTACGAGGAATTCAAGATGGACCACGGCAGGACGCTCAACCCCGATTTTGTGGACTACCGTATGCCACTGGCGACCGAAGCACCGGACATCCGGGTCAAGCACATCATCACCGATGATCCGGACGGGCCGCATGGCGCCAAGGAAGCGTCTCAGGCCGCCATCGTGTGCTCCCCGCCGTCCATCATTGCGGCGATTCACGACGCGACCGGAATCTGGTTTACCTCGCAACCGGTGACGCCTGAGAAGCTCCTGAAGGCACTGAAGGAAAAGGCAAGCCGATGAATCATCTTCAAAGTGAAGTGCTGGAGTTTCGCAGCCACATCGCGCGTTGGGTCGATGAGCGGCTGCTGCCGCAGGCAGGCCGGCTCGATGAAGAGGGCGAGTTCGACTTCGATCTTTTTCGCGAACTCGGCGCGCTGGGCTACCTCGGCACCATGTACCCGGAGTCGGCAGGCGGCAGTGGTGTGAGCCATCCCTTTACCTGCTTTACGGTCCTGTGCGAGGAACTGGCCAGGGGGTCGATGGGGTTTGCGGCAGGGGTGTGCATGCAGGGGTCCACCGCCACCAATACGCTGTACGAATGGGGCAACGAAACCCTCAAGGAACAGTATTTCGCTCCCGCCCTGCGAGGAGAGAAGGTGGGAGCTTTTGCAATCACCGAGCCCAACGCCGGATCCGACGCCGCATCGCTCAGGACCAGGGCCACCAAGGTGGACGGCGGCTACGTCCTCAATGGCTCCAAGATATTCACGACCAATGGAACCGTCGCCGACTTCATCACGGTCGTCGCCACGATTGCGCCAAACAGCGCAGCCAAGGGGCTTGAACTGTTTGTGGTCGATACGAAATCCAACGGTTTCCACGTCGGCCGCAAGCTCGACAAGTTCTCCGTGCACTGTTCGGATACCGCCGAATTGTCTTTCGAAGACCTGTTTGTTCCCGACAACCACTGCCTGGGTGACGGCAAAGGCGGCGGCTTCCTGAAAGCCTACAAGTCACTCACGGTTGACCGGATATTTACCGCGGCGTTGGCGCTGGGTAACGCGCAGGCGGCGTACCACGCTTCGGTCCGGTATGCCGGAGAGCGCAGCCAGTTCGGACAACCCATAGGCAAGTTTCAGGCGGTGCAATTCAAGCTGGTGGACATGCTGGCCAAACTGGAGCAGGCAAAAATCTACACCTACTTTGCCTCGGCCTTAGCGGATCGGGGAGCTTCCATCACAACCGAAGCCGCGCTGGCAAAGATCATTGCGGCGGAGAACTGTAACCAGCTCTGCCAGGACGCACTCTCGATCTTCGGCGGCTACGGACTGATGAACGAGTATCCGGCTCAGCGCTACCTCAGGGACTCCTACTTTCCGATGATTGGCGGGGGAACCGGGGACATCATGCGGCTTGTGGTGGCTCGCCAGATCGGGCTCTGAGTCGTGATAACTTCTGTTACCGACGCAAGCAACAATTGCAGGAAAGCGCTGAGCAGATGAACAAGATACCGGATGTTTACCCGACGGTCGTGCACATGCTCGCCGCAACAGTCGCGCGCTCGCCCGACCATGAGGCCCTCGTCTGTCAGGACGAGCGACTGAGCTATGCACAGTACTTTCGGTGCATTGTCTGGTTCTCCCACGAACTGGTCGATCTGGGGGCCAGCGGCAAGCGCGTGGGAATCGTACTGGGCAATTCACTCGACATCTGCGTGGCCATGTTCGCGGCGCATGGGGCGTCGGCCCAGGTCGTGCCCTGCAATCCGATGTACACCGAGCGGGAGTTGCGCACAATCTTTGAAGACGCTGATCTGCATGCCGTGATCTACGCAGATGAAAAGCATGATGTGGTATCGCTCCTCGCTGATGAGTTTGCGATTCCAAACCGCATTCGCATCGGGCCCAAAGGGAGACGGCTGATCGCCTGGCGCGACGCTGCGGACAGAGCCCTGCCGCAGCCGATGCCGGCTCCAGCGGATTTGGCCACGCTCCAGTACACCGGGGGAACGACGGGGCGCCCGAAGGGCGTCAACCTGAGCCATTATTCGGTTGCCACGAACATCAGCCAACGTGAAGCACTGGTTCCTGCGCGCACAGGCTGCGAGCGCCTGCTGTGCGTGATGCCCCTGTTCCATGTGTATGCCACAGCGATGTGCCTCCACAACATGGTCTACGCCCGCGGCACCATGATCGTCATGCCACGCTATGCGCCGGAGACCGTGTTTGACCTGTTGTCGAGCGAACGCATCACCATCTTCGCCGGAAGTCCCACCCTGTTCGTGGGACTGATGAGCCACCCGCAATTCGCCCAGGCTGATTTCTCCCGCATCCATCTCTCCTATTCCGGCTCTGCTGCACTCCCGGAAGAACTGCTCAGGCGTTGGGAACAAGCGACGGGTGCACCAGTGATAGAAGGCTACGGCCAGTCGGAAGCTGGGCCCGTCATCTCGTTCAACCCGCAAAACGGACTCAGAAAGCCCGGTTCAGTGGGCGTACCGGTGCCGGATACGCTGGTGGAAATCGTTGATACCGATGAGGGTACGAGGGTTCTGCCGGTTGGGGAGAAGGGCGAAATCCGTGTGCGCGGCCCCCAGGTCATGGCCGGCTACCGCAACCTCCCTGGCGAGACCGCATCGACCCTGCGCGAGGGCTGGCTCTACACCGGCGACATCGGTGAATTTGACAACGATGGCTACCTCTACATTCGGGATCGCAAGAAGGAGATGGCCAAGGTCTCCGGATTTAACGTCTTTCCGCGTGAAATCGAGGAAGTCCTGTACCTGCACCCGGGGGTGCAGGAGGCAGCGGTGGTGGCAGTCCCGGACGCCTATCGTGGCGAAGCCGTGAAAGCTTTGGTAGTGCCACGTACCGATGATGTCACCGCTGTGCAACTCACTGAACACTGCAAAGCCAATCTGGCAAAGTACAAGGTGCCAGCGACCGTGATTCTGGTTTCAGAGTTGCCTAAGACCGGCGTTGGAAAGATCGACAAGAACCGGATACGCGCCGAGTTGGCTTCAGGGCTGGCCGAGTTGGGAAATTCCATCAGTTGAGGTGGTCCGGGGCAGGCCTTGTTACAGTCTGCCCATCAACAGCAGCACGATGATGATGATGACCACCAGGCCCAATCCGCCGCTGGGTCCGTAGCCCCAGTTTCTGCTGTGCGGCCAGCTAGGGATAGCCCGAATCAACATCAAGATCAACACAATCAACAGTATGGTTCCAAGCATGTTTCTTCCTTCAAAAGTAAACGAATCGTTTCGCAAGTGAGCCGTTGATAGCTCAGTTTTGGATGCTAGTAATTCGAAGTAACTCCATCTGTTCGCTACTTCACAGACGGCGATAAGCCGACGGCCTACATTGGGTCCCTACGTATCGGTTTAACCAGAAGGGGAACAGATGAAACTTAAAAGCACCATGAGTTCAACCATAGTGATCACCGCCTTGCTTGCGGCGCTATGCGGCTGTCAGAAGCCTGAAGGTCCGGCCGAGCAAGCCGGGCAAAAGATTGACAAAGCAGTCGACAAAGCCGGCGAGAAGATCAATCAAACCACCGAAAAGCTTGGCGAGAAAGTCGAAAAGGCGGGTGAAGACATCAAGGACGCAGCCAAGCGTGACGAGAAGAAATAGCTGACCTCGCCGGTCACGGCAGCTCTGCCACCGGAGAAATCAATGACCGCTCAAGGGCGGTTGGCGCAGGATCCAGCCGTTGCCGTCGGGGTCGGCAAACATCGCGTAGCGGCCCCAGGGTTCCTGCTTGATATCGCCGATCTCCAGGCCGCGACTGCGCAGCAGCGCATGTTCAACGTCAATGTCTTCGGTGTTCACCATGACGCCTTGCAGTCCACCGGGCTTCATCTGCTCGAACCACGTCACCAGTGCGATGGTCACGCCCTGTCCCTGCGGCGCCAGTTGAATCCAACTCATCCCGGGTCCCATGGGCTCCTCTCGAACCAGCGCGAATCCCAGTACATCGCGGTAGAAGTCCTTCGCGCGCTGCTGGTCGCTCACGGGCACCGAGAGGATCTCGAAGCTGTGGATGGTCATGGAGTGCTCCTTGTGAGGCCAGAGCGCTCAAGCCACCGCAAGTTCTACCTTGCGCCCGGCGCGTGCCGCCAGCGTGATGAGCATATCCAGGCTGAACTTGTCCCATTTGCCACGCAGCAAGTCACTCACCCTTGACTGGGCAATGCCGAATTTCTCAGCCGCTTGCGCCTGGGTCCACCCTTCGGTCTGGACCAACAAACGCAGGCGCGCCATCAGGTCAGCGCGCAAACCCATCACGGCCGCCTCGCCTGGCCCAAAGCCCAAGTCGGTAAAGACATTGCCGCTTGATGGCGTCACCACGGCATCAGCGTTCGCTGCGGGGGGAGCAACTTTCTTAACCATGGGTCAAGCTCCGGTCAATCTTTAGTCATAGTTCAGCAGCGCGCACAGCGCCACGCTTGGAACCAACTGTTGAATTTTTCACCGGATGAGACCTGCGAATTAATCGCACCTCCAATTTGCAACCCAAAGCGTCGGCATATTTGGAAAGTGTGGCAAGCGAGGGTGAATGCTTGCCACGACCAGACTCCATACGCGCCACAGCCGACTGGGTTGTTCCAATCGTCTTTGCCACCTGCGCCTGCGTGAGTCCCTGCGCCGCACGGGCCTTCAGAAACTCCTCCAAAAGCGAGAATTCATCGGCCAACTGATCAAACTCGGCCTTGACCTCCGGATTCTTCAATGCTTTGGTACGTAGCTGTTTATGCGTCAACATTCTTCCACTCCTTCATGCGCTGGCGCGCAAGACTCAATTCCTTCGGAGGGGTTTTGTCCGTCTTCTTAACGAACTGGTGGAGCATGACGATTTTCCGCCCCACCAGAGTGCAGTAAAACACCCTACCGATGCCTTCCCGCGATTTCAAGCGCAACTCAAACAAACCAGCACTCATTGCACGCGTATGGGGCATACCGAGATCTGGACCAAATTCCAGCATGCGATCCGTGCAATGAAAGTACCGCGCCAAGATGCCTGGCGGTAGTGCCAGCACTTCCGCTTGCAGCTTTTCATCGTGGTATTTGATCTCCCAGCCCATTTGTAAAGTATAGCGTATTTGCTATATTCAAAAGACAACGGGTGATCAGTTCGCGATTAGCGGCGACCAGTGCTTGCTCGGCCTCCATCTCCGCGACGTTCGCTGCTGTTTCAGCATCACCCTGCGATACGTTGAATTGACTGTCGCATGCCTGCGCGATCAAGCCACCGAAAGCTCTACCTTGCGACCCGACATTCACAGATTCCGAGTGGCTGCCGCTTACGTGCCCATAGCGGAATTAGGCGGTCTGCATAAGCTGACGTTCAACGCATCAGGTGAGGGGCCACCGGAGCGGCGAGGCCACGGAGGGAACCGAGGGGTTAGGTGCCACTGTCTTCATGCGGGTTCAGAACCTTGACGATCAGGGACGGAATAAGCGCCTGAGCCACATCGAGAAATGCTTGGATGAGTGACAGCGCTTGATCATCGACTGGCCGATCCTGCAGGGAAGAGCGCGACACCGCGTGAGACCAAGCGTCTGGACGGTAGCGAACCAATGAACTCAGCAAGAAGAGCCCGATGTAGATAAGGGAATACTCAGATAGATAGTGTCCGGCGAATGGGGCTATGGCACTCGTTTGGCTAGAGTAGCCGCCGCCGATACCTGCAAAGAGTTGGCCGATAGGGATCCTTGCGCGTTCGACGGGCGGGTTGTCACGGAGACCAGAAACGAAGTGATTTGGTTCTGACTCTGGCAGGGCTTCGGGAGCTAGGTCATCGACGTTGCTACGTTCCAAACTTG
The DNA here is from genome assembly GCA_903925725.1 of uncultured beta proteobacterium. Classification (GTDB taxonomy): domain Bacteria; phylum Pseudomonadota; class Gammaproteobacteria; order Burkholderiales; family Burkholderiaceae_C; genus Rhodoferax. The sequence continues at coordinate 11,868 of CAIYGK010000520.1, forward strand.
CGAGGGTAATGTACGAGGCGCCCCAGGCTGGGGTTGCTTCGACAATGGTCCAACGATTGAGGTACGGAAATCGCTCACGCCACCTTCGAACGATTGCAGACAGTGCCTCTCTTGAGTCAAGTATCTGGGGATCGACGATTCGGGTTGATTGGTAGTTCCTGTGCTGATCAAAATAGAGATGATCTAGCGATTCCGCGCTAGGCCACTCGGCGAATGTGTATTTATATAGCTTTGAAAGCGGGGCGAGTCGAGCGAGGACTTCTTTCAGGCTTATCTGAAGTCCTGCGATATCTGCGGAAGCTGCCGTCGGAACTGGAACGCGGGCGGGATGGGTGTTCCCGTCGATGTAACTGAGGCGATTGATGGGGGCCACTGCGTCATTGAACTCAACGAACGTACCGCGTGCCTCGATAGCGGCCGTAAGTCCTGTGAGTCTTGCATCTGGGGGCGTGACGTCGCGTAGTCCATGACTAGCAGCGAGCGTCGAAAGGGCGGTAAGCTTTGTACCTAATACCAGCGCCTTTGCGAAGCCGACCAGCCCATAAAACTCGACTAGTGGCCTTATCTCCAAGGGAGCCGTGGCAGAGGCCTCAAAGAACTGTCGCCCCTGCTGAAGGCACGCTGCGACTTCTCGCGCCCGCCCTGTAGACAACTTGCGACCGGTTCGCTGATGCACAAGCGCCTTGATGTTCTCTGCGCTTTCAAGGAATCGAATCTGACTAGTGTCCATATGGTCTGACCGAGAGGTTAAAGACATTGCCGCTTGATGGTGTCACCACGGCATCAGCATCCGCTGCGGGGGAAACAACTTTCTTAACCATGGGTCAAGCTCAAATCAGTTAGCCGACGAGCTTGTCATACTCGCCGTACCAGCGCGGTAGTCAGCCAGCGCCTCTGCTGCCAATGGGTCGAGATTACCAGCAGCGGCATCCTGCTCGATTTGTTTATCCCAGTCGTTACCTCCTGCTCCCCAGATGCGGGCCAGTGTGGCTTGGATCTTTTGCTCGAACCGGATGATCAGTTCGCGGTTGGCGGCGACCAGCGATTGCTCGGCTTCGATCTCTGCCACGATCGCTTGCTGCGTGGCGAGGGGTGGGAGGGGGATTTCTACGGTCTTCAGAATCTCGATGTTGATGTTTTTTTGGGCCGCTTGCGGAGCAATGTCGTTGAGGTGCTGCTTCTTTGTCCGCATCACGACTTCCAAGTAGCGGGCATCTGTCTTCGGCTTCGGAATCAATGCAACCACGCTGTCGGGAAAGCAAGAGGAGAAATCGAGAACAGCGGTGTCTCCGATGTTTGCGGCAATCGTGATCACAACCACTGGCGGTTGGAAGAGCTTGCTCACCGAAAGTCCCTCTTCGTTCAAGGTCTGGGTGAATGTGATCTTTCCACCGTTAGCAGCGCGAACAACATCGCCGGTCTGGATGAACGGATACTTGCCGCCGTAGAAGCGAGGCTCGTTCCGCGGGCGGTGAGAAAACTTACCGCGTTGGATGTCGCAGGCTTCCTCAAGCGGCACCATTGGCCAGTCGGGGTGGATGGGGATGCGGGGGCGGTAGTGGTCGAGGACGGTGCGGGCGCCGTTAATGACTTTCTGGTAGCCTTCGATCTCCGCCACGATCTCGTTCTGCACCGCCAGCGGAGGCAGGGGGATTTCGACCCGGCGCACGATCTCGCTATTGAGATTGTTGACCACCCCACCTGTCGCAGCTTGTTTGAACTGCGCGAAAACTCGGTCTGAACCAAGGACGCTGTACAGGAAGTCTTGATCCAACAGCGGGGATTGATCGCGCAATAAAAGCCATCCGTCATGAATGCACCCATCGGTGGCCATGATGTAGGGCCGTCCAAAGCTCATTGAATTGGAGAGAATGAAATCCCCCGGCTTTACGCGGCGCGATTTTGATGCACCCTCTGGGGTGACGCGCTCCTTCGTTGTGGTGATGTACTTCGCGCCGACTTCGGCGTCTCCAATCTTGATCCAATTTACGCCGTCTGGTGCGTCGGTGATGAAGTCGTGGATTGGTCGGGGCGAGGCACCCCTTTCGATGATGCAAACATCGCCGATTGGAACCAGGGGCCACATCAATCCAACGCTGGCATCCCCCTCCCGATACCGCTCCCCACTCAAGTTGTAATCCCCATTCGCAGCGATCTTTTCCTTCGCCACGATCTGGGCCGTGGATGTCACGGCGATGATGTTCTCGGTAGGCGTGCCGGCGCGCAGCGCCTGGAGGTAGGCGGCGAGTTCGGTCTGAACTTGCGGCAGGTCGTTCTTGTCGAAGGCGCGGCGCTGGGCGCCGAGGCCGAAACCGTCGTTCTCTACCTTGAAGAAGGCGATGGTGTCGGCAGCCTTGGCCAGCGTTTTGTCGAGGATCAGGATGCTGGTTTTCACCCCGGAGTAGGGGTTGAAACAGCCCGCCGGCAGCGACACCACGGCGACGAGGGAATTGTCGACCAGCATTTTCCGCAGGTCTTTGTAGGCGGTTTGGCTCTGGAAGATGATGCCCTCGGGCACGATGATGGCGGCGCGGCCGCTGGGCGTGAGGTGCTCGGCCATGTAGTCCACGAACAGCACTTCGCTGCGCTTGGCCTGGATGGAAAAGCGCTTGTGCGGCTTGATGCCGCCTTTGGGCGACATGAAGGGCGGGTTGGCCAGGATGACGTCGGCGAATTCGTTCCAGCGCTCTTC
>CAIYGK010000521.1 GCA_903925725.1 uncultured beta proteobacterium
TCTTCAACTTGGTCATTCATCCCCGTAGTCACCTGATCGCATTCCCCGCGGCCTGTGACAGGCTATCCTGCCGTAGGTTGAGTACGCAGCCTGCCAATCTGTCCAGATCGCATCTTGTGCAACAGCAAGCGGAACGTCACCTCTACAAACCAGACACTGCAACTTCACCTCAAGCCGATCTTTTCTCTTGGCCCCGTCATGACCATCCCAAAGCTGCAACGTCAAATTGCTGAGATTTCGAGGGTGACTACCTCGGTAGCGACTGGACATGCAAGCGAGGTTTCAGAAAGCGAGGCAACGAATGCGCAGTCGTCGATATTCCACAAAACGCAGTTCTTGACTATCTCGGTAGCGACTGGACATGTAAGCGTGGTTATCGTCAAGTCTCCAATGCCTGTGTCACAGTGCAAGTGCCACCTCACGCTAACCTCGACTACTTGGGCAGCGGCTGGGCATGCAACCCGGGTTATCGACAAGCAGGTGATTCATGTGCGCCCAATTAGGCAATCAGTTCAAAGACAGATAAGAAGATGTACAGCGCATCGTCCTACATCGAGCACTGGAACACTCACATTCTTGAACACCTCGTCAGGGGGGCTTTCAAGAAGGGCTGCAACCGCTTAAGTGACTATCTGGAAAGCTGAGGAGGCCTGTGGCTATTAACGATAAAAAATCTCCAAAGGGCTTTGCTGGCCTTGATGACCTTGTATCCGATGTGGAGGTGAAGCCTCCACCTTCACCCTCCCCATTGCGACCCACCACACAGGCGCCCGCGCCATACACGCCAGCACCTAGCAGCCCTCCAACTGCAAGTCACTCCGAGGCTATTCAGCCTCGCCAACTTCCACCGAAGTCATCGGGACTCTCTGCTGGATGGATTTGGGCAATTTGCATCGGCGGTGTCATCGTTCTTGCCAATGTATTTGGTGGGAAAAGCAGCTCAAACACCTATACCCCGCCAGCACAGGTGTATCATCCTTGAATGTAATGTCGATGCCGGTCCCAATTGCTGGTGATGCGATCAATACCTCCAACTCATGCTCCAACTTGTGCACGATATTTTTCAGCAAATTTTGCACTGCAGTGGTTTGAGTGTTGTCCGCCGTCACTACCGCAACCCTTGCCAAGGGGGCGTTTGCCAGTACCAGCTTTTCCAATTCGAAGGCCTTCTTCTTACTGTTGGTCGCAATAAAGATTTTCTTGCCCTGCCGGAGACGGTCAACCAGTACTTGTGCCAAGTGCCCCCGGTTGCCGTACATGTTGATCGTGCCGGGTTTGAGTTCTGGTTGATTGACAATAAACCGTACCGGTGTGGCTGGTTCTTTCGCAAAAATCTCAAAAACCGCATCCATAGAGATCATGTTCAAGTCGGCATCAAGAAGTACAACCTGCCGCGCCTTGCGCATGTAATAGGCAAGCTTCGCGAATACTTCGCGCCGCCTATCCTTGATCGTGTCGCCGACTAGATGGGCGAAAACTTGCTCCGCCTCGTCAATGACAATGACCTCGTACTGTCGGCCCTTGTCTGCTGGATCAAGCTCAACCAAGCTGTCTAGGCAAACTGCGTAGTGCCGAGTAGGTTCTACGAACTGGTATGTCGCGGAAGTTGCATCAACCATGGTGCCGCCACCTTCGGCGTCATTTGGGAACCGCGAAGCACTATCCACTTCAAAGTGCTGGTCGAACTTACTGATCGGGCATTGCTGGACACCACTTGAACCTTCATCGACTACGAAATAGCAGTCAAGTTTCAGCCGGTCCGCGACAGATTGCAGCAATGACCTGCGATGCCCGATCATGAGCACGCCCTGATGCTGCCGCTTGCATTCCGCGACGAATGCTTCCAGAACGCCAGTCTTGTTGGTGCCCTTTGGCGACTTTACGAAGGTCACACCGGCATTCAGTTCAAGCCCCATCATCATTTCAGGTAATGCTGCCTTGCGCCAGACCCGCTCTTTTGCGGCCCCCGAAGGCTTCATCGTCATGGCGCTCTCAACCAGCGCAAAGGGCGGCAAGTATGGCTGCTTGTAGGTCACGACATCACGACCGTCGAGTTCAATTCCATTCTCAATGATCGTTCCCTGAGTGGCCTCCAACCGGCTAACCACGCGATCGAAATGTCCGAAGTCGTAGTTGCGTTGCGTTTTCGGTGCCGCGTAAGTTCGCTTGCAGCAGTCGCACTGCACTCCAGGCGTTCCGTCAAGATACCAGTGGACAAAGGCACGGGGGACCGAGTCCACGTGCACGGGGCAATACACGCTGGTACGTGGTGCCAACTGTTCCAATATGGCCTCATCCCCACCGGGCAAAGCGATCAAGGTCATGCGATCAACCGTATGCAGTGAACGGATATAGGCACCTCGACCATGGCGCTGTTCCTTTGTTTCCAGCCCCATCCGATCCAAAAACTTGACGGCAGCGGAATCAAGCCTGCGCCCCAAGACCTGTACTTCTGTCGGCGTCGTGAGGTCGTACCTCTCCAAGGCACTCGCATGGCGAGTGGCACCGGCATACATGGTTTCAAGTCCCGCCATGATCCGAACAAACATCTTGGCATCTGTGATGGATTCTGGCAATTCAAAGGCCAAGAGCAATTCCCCGCCCATTTCATCCTGGCGATAGGCCGCCACCGAGCAATACTGCTGTGTGAAACCCGAGTCCAACGCGCAGCCCAGTGACAGCCGCCCCAGATTGATTCGGACCATGACTGCATCGGCAACCCCGAATCCAGACTTGTTGTCGTTTCCCCTCACACCACGCTGCGCGGCCACTGCCGCGCCTGACCGCCAGAGGTCAGCAAGGTCATGCTGACTAATGTTGTCCAAATTGAGCCACTCTGCCTCGGCACCAAGGGCTGCTTCGTTTACTGAAATTTTCATGCTATTTCCTTGCATGGACGGACGCGCAAGCACATGGCTCGTCCGTTGAGTGACCGCCGCCGCAAAACGCGCACAGCGAAGCCCGTCAAACTGGGCTGGTGCGTCTGTGTCCCTGCGAGGGACTACATCTGCGCACATGGCGCAATGCAGACACATCAATAATCCCGACCCGATATCAGGGGGGTCGGGATATTGCGATTCCTGTTCAGTTCACGGCGCCTGCGATGGCGTCAGGAATCCGAGTGATTCGGAAA
>CAIYGK010000522.1 GCA_903925725.1 uncultured beta proteobacterium
GCGTTCGCACCCAGGTCAGCGCCAGCAGCCTGCAGGCCTGGGCCGACTGGATGATGCCCTCCAGCTTCAGGCGGTCCATGAACTCGTGAATGTCGGTCACGTCCAGGGATGCGAACGACTCCACCGTGGACTTGCTGAAGGCCTTGCGCGGGTCGATCAGCGCGCAGGGGTTGATCGTGGCGTGCTCCTGCTCCACGGCCCAGTCAAACACCTGGCCAAGCCACATACGCGTCTTGCGCACGTAGTCGAACAGGCCGGCCGCGTCCATCACCATCAGGACCTCCAGCACCTCGGTGCGCGTGAGCTCGCCGATGTTGCGGTCTCCCAGCTTGGGCTCGATGTGTTGCTTGATCGCGTTCTCGGCATTCATGCGGTAGCTGGGGGATATGTCCTTGCGCCCCTCCCAGTACTTCTCGCTGGCTTGCTTGAGGGTCAGCGATTCTTTTTTCTTCACCGGCTTGAGCGGGTCACCGTTGAGCATGGCCAGGCGTAGGGCATCACGCTTGGCACGCGCAAAGGTCACAAAGTCACCAATCACGCAGTCGTGCGCCACATAGCTGTACAGGTTGGCGTGGAATTGCTGGCCTATGCGAATGTTGCTGGTCAACGTGACAAACGGGCTTAGCACTGCCCCGGGGCCGATCTGCACCTCATCCATAACCACCACATTGGCGGCCCGCACCTCAAAAAATGCCACACCGTCGTTCGCGCATCGCGTCACCAACTTCTCACGCACCGTGCTGCTGCCAATGGCCAGGCTGATGTGGCGCGACGCAGCTGGCTCGGCCAGCCACTGTTCGTAGGTCAACACTCGATGGCCGTTGAGTTGTGCTGCTGCCGGGTTGTCATCGACAAACACCAGATCCCAAGGCTGCCCTTCGGTCTGTTGTAACTGCTGTCGCATTAGCGGCAGCACTTCACGACCAAAACCGCTGGAACCAAAAATAGCAAACCGTTTCATGCGTTTCTTCCTTGTATTGGTTGGCTCACGACGTACCACCCGTGAACTTGCTCATCGTCGCCTCACCCGCTGCGCTAATGCCCTCACGCACCAACACCTTGCGCACGGTCAGCCAGAGGATTTTGATGTCCAGCCACAGTGTGTGGTGATCAACATACCAAACATCTAACTTGAACTTGTCATCCCAACTCAGCGTGTTGCGACCGTTTACCTGCGCCCAACCCGTAATGCCAGGACGCACATCGTGGCGGCGAGCCTGCTCGGGCGAGTACAGCGGCAGATACTCCATCAACAGCGGGCGCGGCCCCACCAGGCTCATGTCGCCTTTCAGCACATTCCACAACTCGGGCAATTCGTCCAGGCTGCTGGCGCGCAGAAAGCGACCAAAGGCGGTGAGACGATCGGCATCGGGCAGCAACTGACCATCAGTTCCGTGTGCGCTCGTCATCGTGCGGAACTTGACCATGTTGAATGGCTGGGCGTTTAGGCCCGGACGGGTCTGGCGGAAGAAGACTGGGCTGCCAAGTTTGCGGCGGATCTGCCATGTCAAAAACAAGAGTGGCATACACAAGAGCAGCAAGGCAAGAGAGGATAAAACGAGGTCAAAAAGGCGTTTCATGGGTTGACTATTGGATCAAGTTCACAGGATGTCAAAAAAGAGAGCTAATAACACAGCGTTGACGAGGGCTACAGCCCCAAAAGGCATAAATTTATTGGAATCTGACCCCAACTAACTCAAACGTTTGAAAATCTCGCCAAACCTGCTCACACCAACCTGCAGCGCCAGATTCTCCTGGTAATAGTGCTGCGCCTTCTGCCCCATCATATATAGCTGTGCAGGCGCCAGTGCAGCCAGCCCTTCAGCCGCCAATGCCAAAGCAACGACATTTTCAGACTCGGCCACCACCCCACCGCCCGACTGCAGCACCAGATCAGCCGCGTCTCCATTCACGGCCATTAGCAGGGGCTTGCCCACTGTCATGTAGGCCTGGGTTTTGGAGGGGATGGTGATCTCAAACAGCGGGTCTTTGCGCAAATGCACCAACAGTGCATCGGCTGCGTGAAGCAGTGTGCCCACTTCAGCCATTGGCACCGGTGGCAAAAAGACGAGGTTCTTCAGCTTTAGCTCAGCAGCGCGCAGCTTTAGGCGGCTCACCTCCACGCCACCACCCAACATCACAAAACAGACACGCGAACCACGCGCTTGTAGCAAGGCAGCTGCATCAAGCACGGTATCCAATGCCTGGGCCTTTCCAATGTTGCCGGCAAAGAGGATTCGGAATCGCTCCGCACCCGGAAAGTCGGCGGGCAGCTGCCCTTGTGGCACGGCCAAAGCAGCCTCGTCAGCCCAGTTGTAAATTACATCGACCTTGGTCGCTGGCACGCCGCGCTGAACCAATAAGCGCTTGAAGCCCGGTGAGAGCACCACAATGTGATCCACGCGGCGATACACCCACTGGCAGACGGTTTCCACGATATTCAGGGCACGCGGGCTGTTGATCATCCCGGTGGCCCGCAAGGTATCGGGCCACATGTCCTGAATGTCATACACCACAGGAATGCGGCGAAACAGGCGGATCAAACTGGCCGTGATGCCCACCGTCAGCGGCGGGTGATAGGCGTAGATCACATCGACCCGCTTGGCCATGAACAGACCATACACCAAAGCCGATGCAGCAAAACTTGCGTAATTCAGCACCCGCTTGATAGCCGACTGGCCATGGTTGGGGTACAGCGGCACGCGCGTGACCTGCACACCATCCACAACTTCGCGCTGCAACATATTGATCGTGTAGCCGGGGTACACCTTGCCGCCCGGGTAGTTGGGGAAACCCGTCAGCACCTCCACATCAAACCCCTGACGCACCAGTTCGCGAGCAAACACGAGCCCCTTGAACGTGGGTTCCGGATCAAACCACTGGGTCAACAACAATACGCGGATGGCCATGTGTCAATATTTCTTCCACACCACGCGATTCACGTAATCGGTATAGCTGTGGATGATCCGCAGCACCTTGTCAGACACATTGGGCATGCTGTAGTCGGCCACTTGGCGGATGCCGTGCGGGTCGGTCCGGTCAGCCCCGCGTGGCTGCGTGGCCAAAATATCCAGCCCCTGACGCACACGCTCCACCTCCAGCCCTACCATCATCACGGCGGCTTCTTCCATGCCCTCGGGCCGTTCATGCGCCTCGCGCAGGTTCAGCGCCGGAAAGTTCATGATGGACGACTCTTCGTTGATCGTGCCGCTATCAGACAACACCGCACGCGCGGAGAGTTGCAGCTTGTTGTAGTCGTGAAACCCCAGCGGTTTCAGCAAGCGCACTTGCGGGTGAAAGACTGAGCCGGTTGCGTCAATGCGTTTTTGCGTGCGCGGGTGCGTGGATACAATTACCGGCAGGTTGTGGTCTTCCGCCACCGCGTTGAGCACAGCAACCAGCTTGGTGAATGACTGTAACGATTCAATGTTCTCCTCACGGTGCGCGCTGACCACAAAGTAACCATGAGTCGTCAATCCCTGGCGCACCAGCACGTCAGATGCTTCGATGCGCGAACGGTAGTGGGTCAACACCTCAAACATTGGGCTGCCGGTCTTAATGACTAGATCCGGTGGCAAGCCCTCGCGCAATAAGTAATCACGGGCAATGGTGCTGTAGGTCAGGTTCACATCGGCCGTGTGGTCCACGATGCGGCGATTGGTTTCCTCAGGCACGCGTTGATCAAAACAGCGGTTGCCAGCTTCCATGTGAAAGATCGGGATCTTGCGGCGCTTGGCCGGGATGACTGACAGGCAGCTATTGGTATCACCCAGCACCAGCATGGCCTCAGGCTGGACTTCGGCCAGCACCCTATCGACTGCAATGATCAGGTTGCCAATGGTGTGGGCCGCGCCACTGCTGCCTTCCGCGCTATTCAAAAAGTAGTTTGGCTTGCGCACGCCCAAGTCGTCAAAGAAAACCTGGTTGAGTTCGTAGTCGTAGTTTTGCCCGGTGTGCACCAGGATGTGTTCGCAGTGCTCATCAAGTCGGGCCAATACACGCGACAAGCGAATGATTTCGGGCCGCGTGCCAACCACTGTCAATATCTTCAACTTCTTCATGGGTTAACCCTCATCGCAATGGTGTCCGGCTTTTCCCTGTCAAAGATTTCATTGGCCCAGAGCATCACCACCATTTCATCTGTCCCGACATTGGTAATGTCATGCGTCCAGCCGGGAACAGTTTCAACTACCGTGGATACATCGCCAGACGTCAATACCTCATAGGTTTCATTGGTCACCACATGCCGAAACCCAAAGCGCGCCGAGCCTTTGATCACGAGAAATTTCTCAGTCTTGGTGTGGTGATAATGCCCACCGCGTGTGATGCCGGGGTGCGCTGTAAAGAAAGAAAACTGGCCGCTATCGGCAGTCTTGAGCATTTCTACAAACACACCACGCTCATCGCCGTGGCGCGTCAAGTTGTAGGCGAACTTGGCAGGCGGCAGGTAACTGACGTAGGTGGCATACAAAGCGCGCACCAGGCCTGTACCCACCCGCTCAGAAACCAGCGAAGTGCGGCAGTTCTTGAAGGCCTCTATCTGCGCCGCCATGTCACCCAGGCCAATTGCATAGACAGGCTCAACAGTTCCCCATTGCAGCCCAGGTGCTGTGTGACCTAGTGCGTGTAAAAACGCCTCGACCACATCATCCACGTACACCAGCTTCAACTGTGTTGACGGGTCGTTGATCTGTATTGGCAAGTCATTGGCGATGTTGTGACAAAAGGTCGCCACCGCCGAGTTGTAGTTGGGCCTGCACCATTTGCCAAACACATTGGGCAAGCGGTAGATGACAGCCGGATTACCCGTCTGCGCGCTGAGCTGCTCAACCACCTGCTCGGCGGCACGCTTGCTTTGCCCATACGGATTTGTCAATTCGGCCTGGATGGACGACGCCAGCAACAGCGGCACATGACGTCCCGCTGCCTTGATCGCAGCACACAAAGAGGCTGTCAAGTCAGCATTGCCTGCAATGAATTCCGTGGTGTCTTTGGGCCGATTTATACCAGCCAAGTGCACTATGGCATCAGAGTCGCTCACCTTGCCCTGCAAGGTATCAAGCCCATCTGATTGATCAAAGCAATGCACCTCAAAGCCAGGCAATTCACCTAAGCGAACCACCAGATTCTTACCAATAAAGCCATTGGAGCCGGTTACCAGTACACGCATGACTTCATTCCTCTGCAACGGCATGTTCACCGCGAGCAATGGCCTGCACAAAGCTCAATTTTTGCAGCAACTGCTTCATGCCCGGCAAATCTAGGCGGGTGGTGTTGTGCGAGTGGTAGTCTCCAGCGACGGAAATTTTGGCTTCACCTTGCTCCACGAACTTGCCATAGTTCAAGTCGCGCAGATCAGGTGGTATGCGGTAGTAGTCACCCAAGTCTTGGGCAGCGGCCATTTCTTCACGACTCAACAATGCCTCATACAACTTCTCGCCGTGGCGAGTCCCAATCACTTGAATGGGATGTTCGGGTTTGCCCATCAGTTCACAAACGGCCCCGGCCAGGGTTTCCACTGTGGCCGCGGGCGCCTTTTGCACAAAAATGTCCCCGTTGTTGCCATGCTTAAAGGCATACAGCACCAGATCAACCGCATCATCCAGCGTCATCATGAAGCGTGTCATGTGCGGATCGGTGATCGTGATGGGCAAGCCATTGCGAATTTGTTCAACAAAAAGCGGAATAACGGAACCACGGGATGCCATGACGTTGCCATATCGCGTGCCACAAATAACCGTCTTGTCGGCATCCACATTGCGCGACTTGGCCACCATGACCTTTTCCATCATCGCCTTGCTGATGCCCATCGCATTGATGGGGTACACAGCCTTGTCGGTGCTGAGGCAAACCACTCGTTTGACGCCATTTTGAATAGCCGCTTCCAGCACATTCTCAGTGCCAAGCACATTGGTTTTCACTGCCTCCATCGGATGAAACTCACAAGAAGGGACCTGCTTTAGCGCTGCGGAATGAAAAATATAATCCACGCCGCGGGTCGCATTTAAGACTGACTGCGGGTCACGCACGTCACCGATGTAGAACTTGAGGTTTGGGTGCGCATATCGTTTGCGCATATCGTCCTGCTTCTTCTCGTCTCTGCTGAAGATTCGGATCTCGTGGAGGTCAGAAACTAGAAAACGACGCAGAATTGCGTTGCCAAATGAGCCGGTGCCACCGGTGATTAATAGTGTTTTATTTGCAAACATGATTTTACTCAGAGGTGTTCAGGGTATGGGTAACTCGGCAAAGAGCTGGTCCGTCAGCTGAGGGGATGGGGAATTGTCCAGGACAGCGAGGTATTTGCCCTTGAACACAAAGAGACTTCCATCAGTAGAGCACCATCAGAGATGGTAAATTGATTTGAGTTCATGAAGTTTTAATCGAAGTTTGGCTACCCAGAGCATGGCTAAAAAGACGTTGATTCAATTCCAAAGCGCCCCTGTCGTCAGCCTTTTCTCGGGAAAACTGAAGACAACGCTGCCGGATTTCAGCTCGTCTGGCGCCGTTGAGCATTGCCAGCGCCTCCAGAGTCCGCACAAACCCCTGCTGATCACTAAGCGGCAGATCCCAGCCCAGCTGCAGATCCTCCAACCCGCGCCAGGGTGTTTGGTCGCTAATCAGTACAGGTACACCAGCCGTCCATGCTTCAAGAAAAACGTGGCCAAAATTCTCGCCGCGGGTTGGTAAGAAGAATACATCATGCCGAGCCAACGTAGCACGCACCTGAATATGCTCCACTGCACCGTGGTAAGAGACATTTATGTGCGATGGCAACCGATCGATCAACTTTTGACACTCGTCCCAGTAAACTCGGTCTTCTTGAGGTCCAAAGATATTAAGTTGAATTGGAACAGTCACACTAGCCATCACCCTAAGAACATAGTCAAGATTCTTCTTGGGTGAAATTCGCGACAAGAAGCACACACGCAATACCCGATTATCGAGTTCGCTAGGAAAAGGAAACTTCGCTGCGGGCGTAACTTTCGACCCGACACTGCCTGGTATCTCCATCAAATTTGGAGCTGCTAGGCAGCGATTTCTGTGTGCACGAATTACATTCTCTATGTCACCGACCTCGAGTTCAGTAGACCCATGCCAAGTTACATCCTTGTAAATCCCTAATAAGCGAACAAATGCAACAAGTGATTTCTTTTTCCAACTCTTAAGCTTATATGCACCAGGCGAAAACTCACCTCTCGGCGCGATAACCAATGGACTTCGAGTTAGAAAGCCAAATTTGTTCAAAATGGCTATTTTAAGACTAAAATTGAAAGCAAAAAAACTGTTCAGATATATCAAATCGTATTTTGTCTGAGCCATAAAACGATGCAATTGATACCATGAGAGAGCAGAAGGACTCGCGTAATAAACTTTCGCTCTACCTACTTGGTTCCAATTGTCAACTTCTATCCCGGGGTACGAATGCTTATCA
>CAIYGK010000523.1 GCA_903925725.1 uncultured beta proteobacterium
CGGTGGTGGCAAGGCTGATTTGTTTCATCGACATACCACGTTTCTCAGGACTCGGCGGTTGGCTGGGTGTTGCAGATGCTCCCTGGCGTTGCGCAAGTCGGCTCCCGTTTTTCGAATTTGTCCTGGACGAATGGTGTACAGTTGCATGGTCGCACTTGCAGGGAGTTTTTTTTCGGCATCTGGCCATTGGTCGGAAAAGTGCAGATGAAGATGCATACCAACTGGCGCGTCAGTGCCGCATTGAAGCAGGTCTCAGGATATGACCCGAAAACAATTGCCTGTAGATGTCGTTGCCTGGCTGGCAGATCGCTCTACCATGGGCCTCAAACCCATTGGCGCCGACGCCATTGCAACCCGGGTTGGAGGAGCACGTCCAACTGTCAACCGCTACCTGGCTAAACTGGTCGACAACGGCGTCATCCTGCGCGAAGGGGCCGGACCGGCGACCACTTACCGAATTTCAGCACCCCTTTTCGAGCACCCAACACCATGGTCAACATAAGCCCTGCCCTGGAAGTCCTGCCGCGCGACCTGTCGGCCTACAAAGCGGGCAACACCGGCATCGACTACGTGCACCGATTTGAGTCGGGCAAAGCCGGCCCGCACGTGCTGATCAATGCGCTGACGCATGGCAACGAATTGTGCGGCATGGTGGCGGTGTGCGACCTGCTCGAGCGTGGCGTGCGACCCCGTATCGGAACGCTCACGCTGAGCTTTGCCAACGTTGCAGCCTATGAAAGCTTCGACCCCACCAATCCGTTTGCCAGCAGGCAGATCACGCACAACCTGAACCGGGTCTGGTCGGCGCAGATGCTCGACGGCAGCGAAGACAGCGTGGAATTGCGTCGTGCCCGCGCCATGCGCCCGGCGGTGCTGGCAGCCCAGCATATTCTGGACATTCACTCGACCTCGCAGGACGTGGTGCCGTTCTGGGTCTATCCCGATTTCCAGCGCAATTCCTCGATTGCCATGGCGCTGCCGCGTCCCGGTGTCCACCTGGTCATGCCCAAGGGACTGGGCTCTGGCGTGCCGCTTATTGAGCACGGACTGCATGCGCTCGCGCAAGGTCCGGGCGCGGCCATGGTGGTCGAGTGCGGCCAGCATTTCAAGCAGGCCAGCGCCGATCTGGCAAAGGCGGTGGCGCACGATTTTCTGGTGTGCCTGGGGCTGTTGGACGGCGCGCTCGCGCCAGCCGCGCCGCAGCGCCGTTTCGAGTTACTGCAGACCTGTGTGATCCGCACAACTGAATTTTCCTTCACACGCAAGCTGATCGGTTTTGAGACCTTTGCCAAAGGCGAACTCGTCGCTACCGATGGCGCCGATGAAATCCGCGCGCCCTGCGACGATTGCACCGTCTTCATGCCCGCGCGCGAAGCGATCGTGGGCCGCGAAGGCGTTTACCTGACGCGACCGATCATCTGAGCTTGAGCACCACGGCGCTGGATCTGTGTCACAGCTTCAATGGGGCAGTCGGGCTTGCATGCGTTCAATCAGTTGGGACGCGTAGTCGCAAACCAGTTCTTGAGGATTCTCTGGCGGTCTCGCATTGGCGCCAGGTGGTGGTTGATACCACCACAGGGTTTGGCGACCGTCGAGGTCCAATCGACTAATGACTTGCGTTGGAACAAGAAATATATGCGCGACGACGACCTGGGGCACACTGATTCCGAACTGGGCCTGAATGTGGTGCACAGCCGCATCAATGAACCAGTCTTTGGCCGCACATATCACGTGACCATCCCATTTGTTTTCCATTGGTGCATTGCCAACAAAGCCGATCGCGTAGTTGTGATCCGCGGTGGCACACCACAACTGGCACGGGACGAGCGATGCTTCCACCTTGAAGTGATGCAACACACGCTTTGATATTTCCGATGTCAACGAACAATAGGTCC
>CAIYGK010000524.1 GCA_903925725.1 uncultured beta proteobacterium
CCACTGCGCCAGCGAACTCAGCACATGGGTGTGCTCCAGCACGGCAACGGCCATCAGAATGCCGATGAAAAAAATGATCGAGCTCATGTCGATTCGCGTGAGCGCATGCACCAACGTCAGGTGCCTCTTTCTGCCTTCTTCCTTCTTCAGGTGCAGCAAATCTCCCACCATCCACAATATGCCCAGGCCGAACAGGATGCCCATGAAGGGCGGCAAATGGGTCACGGTCTTGAAAACCGGCACGCCAACCAGAATGCCCAAGCCAAGGAAGAGCATCAAGTTGCGCTCGAAGCTTGTCGATTGCAAATTTTCTGAATTCGTCTTGCGCGCTGGCGCGATCACCGGTCGGGAACCGAGCACCCGACTCGTGATCGCCAGCGGCACCAGCAAATTAACCATGGACGCCAGGAAGACGCTCTTCATGATCGACAGTGTGGTGATCTGGTTGCCGATCCAGAGCATGGTGGTGGTGACGTCACCAATCGGCGTCCAGGCCCCACCCGCGTTGGCGGCAATGACGATGATGCCGGCGAAGAATAATCGGTCTTCACGCTTGTCCAGGAGCTTCTTCATGAGTGAAATCATGACGATGGTAGTGGTCAGGTTGTCCAGGATGGAACTGAGGAAAAAGGTCACGAAACCGACCATCCACATCAGGCTGGAAAGCCTGGTCGTCTTGATGCGCGAAGTGATGGCCAGAAAGCCCTCATGCGCATCGACCACCTCGACGATGGTCATGGCGCCCATCAGGAAAAAGACGATCTGCGCCGTACCCATCAGGGAGCGATTCAGATCCGCATCAACCTGATTCACATCGCCGCTGGCCAGCGCATATACCGTCCACAACCAGCCCGCACCCATCAGGGCTGACGCCGACTTGCTGATTTTCAGCGGATGCTCGAGCGCAATCGCGAGATAGGCCAGCACAAAGATGATGGAGATGGCAATCAACATGAGGGCCTACCTTGACTATGAAGTTGGGATGCAAAAAAGAAACGGGATCATCTGCCGTGTGAGATGTCGAACACCTGGCGCAGATAGGCCAGGTATTTTTCGTCTTCGCACATATCCTTGGAGGGTGCGTCCGACAACTTGGCAACCGGCTGGCCATTGCAGCGGACCATTTTGATGACGTTTTGCAGCGGTTCGTAGCCAAGGTCATTGGTCAGATTGGTGCCAATACCAAAAGCAAGCTGGCAACGTCCCTTGAACTGCTGATATAGCTCGATCGTGCGCGGCACGGTCAGACCATCGCTGAAGATCAGGGTCTTGGTACGTGGATCAACCCGGCGCTGCTGGTAGTGCTCCAGCATGCGCTCGGCCCACTGGAATGGGTCACCACTGTCATGCCGCGCACCATCAAACAGTTTGCAGAAATACAGGTCAAAGTCGCGCAGGAAAGCGCTCATGCCATAGACATCGCTCAGGGCTATGCCCAGGTCGCCCCGGTATTCCTTGGCCCAGGATTCAAAGGCGTAGATCTGGCTGTCACGCAGGCGCGGCCCCAGCGCCTGGCAAGCCTGCAAGTATTCGTGCGCCATGGTGCCCAGCGGGGTCAGGCCCAGCTTCATCGCAAAAAGCACGTTGCTGGTGCCGGCCAACTGTCCGGCTGCCCCTGCGACATTGCCGGGACTCTGTGCCGTACCGAGTCGACTCGCCAGCACGCGCAAGACCTCTTCGTGCCACGCTTGGGAAAAGCGGCGACGCGTTCCGTAATCAGCAATCTTCAAGTCACCCAAGCCTGCCTCACGCAGCTGTCCGATCTTGACATCCAGCCGTCTGCGTCCCTCCATCAGGTCAGGCAACTTTTGCGTATTGCGAAAGTAGACCTCATTGACGATGGCCAGCACCGGGATTTCGAACAGGATGGTGTGCAGCCAGGGACCGCGGATAGAGATGTCGATCTCGCCACTTGGGCGCGCAGTGACGTTGATGTACTTCTCATTGAGCTTGAACAGGCCCAGGAAATCAACAAAGTCGCTCTTGATGAAGCGCAACGAATGCAGGTACGTCAACTCCGCATCCTGAAAGTGCAGATTGCACAAAGACCGAATTTCGTCGCGAATCTCGTTCACAAAGGCGGCAAGCCCCCGGCTGGCATGACCCGTGGCCGGGTCGATGCCAGGATTGCGGCACTTGAACTTGTACTCTACCTGTGCGCCAGGGAACTGATGCAGCACGGCCTGCATCATGGTGAACTTGTAGAGGTCGGTGTCAAGAAGACTGATAATGATCATGTTGCTACTCTATCGCGCTGATGGCAACGCCACCATCGTGTTTACCCGGCCGGCCAAAAAAGGGTCAGTCGAGCCATTGCGTAAACTCATCGATCGGCACGCGGGGCGTGTGGAAAGTGTTGACCACAGCCATCGGATCGGCGTAGCCCATGGCCATGCCGCAAACCAGCATTTCCTGTGCTCCGGCACCGATGTGCGGCAGGATGATGCTGTTGAACATGTTCCACGCCTGCTGTGGGCAGGTGTGCAGTCCACGCGCCCGTGCCGCAATCATGATGCTCTGCAAAAAGGTACCGTAATCCAGCAGGGAACCGCGCCCCATGCCACGATCAACCGTGAACATCAAACCAACCGGTGCATCGAAGAACCTGAAATTGCGCTGCATCTGGACCTGCATCTTGTCGCGGTCGGCTTTGCCGATGCCCAGCAGGCCATACAATCCCCAGCCGTTTTCGCGCCGTCGGTCTATGTACGGGCTGAACCACTGCGTCGGGTAATAGTCGTATTGCTCCTTGTAGTCAGCGAGCAGCGCCGGATTGGCCTGGATGGCATCGTAAGTGGCGCAAACCTTGTCTACAAGCGCATCGCGGCTGGCGCCCTGCAGCACATAGACTTTCCACGGCTGCGTATTGGTTCCCGAAGGCGCGCGACTGGCCACTTGCAGGACTTCGGCGACGGTCTCGCGCGCCACTGCCTGCGCGGTAAAGGCGCGCACGGCCATGCGTGAAGTGATGGCTGCATCCACCGCGGTGGCATCGAGAACAGCTTGTGTCATAAAAGAGTCTCCAGTACGGTTTTCAAATTCATCGGCAAAGCGGTGGGACGACGCGTTTCCCGGTTCACATAGACATGCACAAAGTGGCCTCGAGCTGCACTCATTGCTTCGCCATGGGCGAACAGTCCGACTTCGTAGCGCACACTGCTTGACCCCAGGTGGGCCACGCGAATGCCGGCCTCGACGGTCTGCGGAAATGCCAATGGCGCAAAGTAGTTGCAGCGGGTTTCAATCACCAGGCCAATGGTTTGCCCGTGCTCGATATCGAGTACCCCCTGCTCTATCAGGTAGGCATTGACGGCGGTATCGAACCAACTGTAATAGACCACGTTATTGACGTGGCCGTAGGCGTCGTTGTCCATCCAGCGCGTCGTGATGCTGCGAAACACCCTGTAGGCGCTGCGCGGCGCGGCCTGCGGCTTCTCAAGTTTGTTCTCGCTCATGGTGCCCGATTTTGCCAGTCTGTCGACGCGTCTCCCGCGAGCCCGCCACCGGCTCATAAATATTTCCGTTTCACCATTGTGTCGCAGCCGTGAAAACTCAGGCTTTTAGAATTTTTCGTCTAATATGTTGCATTGCAGCAAAAATCGCTTGCAAGCGCTGGGGGCGTCCCTATAATTCACACCAGTGCTGCACTGCAACATAAATTCGGCCAGGGCCAGGTTTCGGCGCAGATACC
>CAIYGK010000525.1 GCA_903925725.1 uncultured beta proteobacterium
GACCAGGATCTGATCACTACGGCGCCCAGTGTCGAATACCAGGTCGTGCAGGTTGACGGTACCGTGAGAATGGTGGAGAACCCTTCGAAAATGCCCGATCAGGGCCGTCTTGACGAAGTGCGGGAGCCCATTGTGACGGTCCACCTGTATATGCCGCAGGACTATGTCGGCTCCGTCATGACCCTTGCCAATCAGAAGCGGGGGGTTCAGATGAACATGGCTTACCACGGGCGACAGGTCATGCTCACCTATGAGATGCCCTTGGCTGAAATTGTGATGGACTTCTTTGACAAGTTGAAATCTGTTTCCCGCGGCTACGCCTCAATGGACTACGAATTCAAGGAGTACCGCACGGCCGACGTGGTCAAGGTGGATATCCTGCTCAACGGCGAGAAGGTTGATGCCCTGTCAATCATCGTGCACCGCTCACAATCGCAGTATCGTGGACGGGCCGTTGTAGCCAAGATGCGGGAAATCATTTCGCGCCAGATGTACGATGTTGCGATTCAAGCGGCCATTGGCGCGAATATCATTGCCCGTGAGACAATCAAAGCACTGCGCAAGAACGTGATCGCCAAGTGCTACGGCGGTGATATTTCACGCAAGCGCAAACTCCTGGACAAGCAAAAGCAAGGTAAAAAACGCATGAAGCAGATTGGTTCGGTTGAAGTACCGCAGGAAGCCTTCCTGGCTATTTTGCAGGTGGAAGACTGATGCAGGTCCTGACCTCATTCGTACTGGCAGCGTTTGTCGGATACATCGGCGCCTGGTACTTCGGTATCGTTGAAGGCAACTTTGCACTTTTGTTGTTTTTGGCAACGGTTGTAACCGGCATTTACTGGTTTCTCGAACGCTTCTATTTCCTGCCGCAGCGTCAAAAAGCCGCGATGCAGCTGGAATCGCAGACACTGCAGCGTCGCAAGGAACTTGGC
The DNA here is from genome assembly GCA_903925725.1 of uncultured beta proteobacterium. Lineage (GTDB taxonomy): Bacteria > Pseudomonadota > Gammaproteobacteria > Burkholderiales > Burkholderiaceae_C > Rhodoferax. Next base: position 933 of record CAIYGK010000525.1, read on the forward strand.
AAACTTGGAATAAGCGAGGTCGATGACAACATCGCCGAAGCCAGGAATCGCATCCTGGCGCAACCTTGGTGGCTGGATTGGACCGCTGGTCTGTTTCCGGTCATCATTGCCGTCTTCTTTTTGCGATCTTTCTTGTTCGAGCCTTTCAAGATTCCTTCAGGTTCCATGATTCCCACTTTGCTGGTGGGCGATCTCATACTGGTGAACAAGTTCCACTATGGTTTACGTCTGCCAGTGATTAACACCAAGATCACCGATGGCAATGCACCGCAGCGCGGTGACGTCATGGTGTTCCGTTACCCGCCCAAGCCCAGCCTTGATTACATCAAGCGGGTGGTCGGAACACCGGGTGACGAAGTGGCCTACCTCAATAAGCGCCTGACCATCAATGGGCAAGCGATCGAGACCGCAGCGGTGCCTGAATTCTTTGATGAGGACTCCATGCGTTACTTCAAGCAATTTGAAGAATCGCTCGGTCAGCATAAGCACCGCCTGTTAAACGACGATGACCGACCAGCCTTCGTGCCGGGAGCGGACGACTTCGTCTTCAAACAGAACTGCCGCTATAGTGTTGAGGGAGTTGTATGCAAGGTGCCGCCAGGTCACTATTTCATGATGGGTGATAACCGCGATAATTCGCTCGATTCCCGCTACTGGGGTTTTGTTCCTGACAAAAATATCGTGGGGAAAGCCTTTTTTGTCTGGATGAATTTCAGCAGTTTGAAGCGCATCGGGTCATTTGATTGAATTGGAGGACGGTATGACGATTCAGTTCAGATCCAGACAACGTGGTTTGTCGTTTTTAGGGCTCTTGGTGGTTGGCGGATTGCTGGCAGCTTGCGGAGTCATCATCGCCGAAGTTGTGCCAACCGCGATTGAATATCAGGGCATTCGCCGAGCTGCCGACAAAGCTCAGGAAGGCACGTCCGTCGCGGACGTGCGCGCCATTTTTGACAAAGTTGCCTCGGTGGACAACATCAAATCCATCAGCGGCAAGGACCTTGACGTCAGCAAAGAGGGCGACAAAATCGTCGTCAGTTTTGCCTATCAACGCGAGGTTCACATGTTCGGCCCGGCCTACCTGACGCTCAAGTACAGCGGGCGCTCCAAGTAATGCAGCCAAGTCGCGAGGTACGCGCGTGTGAATGAAGCGCTGACGGCATTGCAGGTTCGCTTGCAGCACAGGTTCTCGGACACTCAACTTTTGCTGCGGTCAATTACGCACCGCAGTTTTTCGCTTGATCACAATGAGCGACTTGAATTTTTGGGTGATTCCGTATTGAACCTGGCTGTGGCCGATTTGCTGTTTCAACGTTTGAGTGCATTGCCCGAGGGTGATTTGTCCAGGGTGCGGGCCAATCTCGTCAAACAGGATACGCTGCATCGCCTGGCTGTCGAACTGGGCCTGCCGGACGTTATTCGACTGGGCGAAGGTGAGGCGCGCTCGGGTGGGCAAAGAAGGCCATCCATTCTGGCCGATGCGCTGGAAGCAGTGATCGGAGCAGTCTATCTGGACGCCGGTTTCATGGCGGCACAAAGTCTAGTGCACCGCCTGTTTCAGGCCGTCGAAATCAATCCGGAGATGCAGGCTATCGGCAAAGACCCAAAGACCGAACTGCAGGAATGGTTGCAGGCGCGCAAAATGAGCCTGCCGCTGTACCGTGTGGTTGGCACGCTGGGAGCGGCACACAAGCAGACCTTCGATGTCGAGTGTGAAATCATCGAACTCAATTTTTCAGAGCGTGGTATTGGCGCATCGCGCCGTGCTGGTGAACAGGCAGCGGCGAGTGCCATGCTGCAAACCATCAAGACCAGGACGACGACATGACAGCCACAAAATTGCCGGCCGTAGCGCAAGACGCAGGTGCTCCCGAGGGTCAGGATGATCTCGAAAGCATGCTCAAGGGGCTGCATCGCCAGGCTGCGGCAGGGACGCCGGTCGCAGGCCAACATTGCGGCCTGATCGCCATCGTCGGCAAGCCCAATGTTGGAAAGTCCACGCTGCTTAACGCATTGGTGGGTCAAAAGATCAGTATCACCTCGCGCAAGGCGCAAACCACGCGCCATCGCATCAC
>CAIYGK010000526.1 GCA_903925725.1 uncultured beta proteobacterium
CCCAGGTTGGACAGGATCTGCGTCCAGTCCTTCAGCGCGCGAACGACAAAGTTGTAGCGACTTTCGCGATCAAGCTGCGCCGGCACCACAACGGTGTCGCCTGGCATGACCTGGATGGACTCAAAACTGCCGCCAAACATGCCGCTGTGGTCACGGCGCGCAATGATGCTGCCGTCAGCCCGCAGCACAAAGGCCTGGTCCGGCTCGGCGTCTTCGGTCAGGCCAGCGGACTTGATGACGTCGCCCACGGTCTTGCCGGGCTTGTGGATGAAGACGTTTTCGTTATTGACCGAGCCAAAGGCCGACACAAAGCCGGGAACGGCCGGCACCAGGATGCGGTCGCCATCTTCCAGCGGCAGGGAAGGCAGGCCGGCCAGGGTTTGGGCATTGGGGTCGAGTTCCAGCGCCACGCGGCCATTGCTCTTCAGGGTCTTGAGGCGCTCGATCTGGCTCTTGATCTGGATTTGCTGCTGTTGCAGCGTCGCGGCCTGGGCCGCGCGCTCGCCGCTCAGGTTGCTCGTTGAGGCGCTGGCCTGTGCCTGGGCTTCCAGCCGGCGCGTCAGCGTGTCCAGGTTTTCCTGCTGACGCTTGCGTACCGATTCGCGGTCGAGCTCGGTGCCAAACACATAGGCCTGGGTGGTCAGACCTCCGATGCGCCTGAGCAATTGCGGCAACGTCTCGCCAGCGCTGGTCTGGTAGACCCCGGGGGCAGCGACTTCGCCTTCGACCCGCACCAGACGGTTCTGGCGGTCTTGCGGCAGGCGCAAGTCGTTCTGGCTCAGGATGGTGACCACGTCACCAGACTGCAACAACAGGTTATGCGCCGGGTCGCGCTGCAGCACGGCCTTGCCCAGGTTGAAAGGGATCAACTGCGTACTGAGCTTGCTTGAGTCCATGCGCTCGATCACGGCATAGTCCCAGTTGACCTGGTCGGCCATGCTGCGCATGCGGCTGTCGATCGTGCTACCGGCCTCTTTCGCCTTGGTCGCAGCGTCAATAACGCTTTCTCCGTTTTGCACCAGCAGGTTCTTGCGCTTGTAGTAGTCGCTGGTGATGAGCGCTTCACGGTCCGGTATCAGATCCCCAATCCTCATGCCCTCAAACCAGCGGTAACGCAGGGGTTGTGCGACGACACCTTGCAGGGTGACGGCGTTGGCAAAGGCGGGGCTGATGTTGAGCAGCGTCAGCACATCGCCGTCGCGCAAAGGCTGGGCCAGACCTTGTGCATCAAGCACGATTTCCTGCACCTGCCGTGGCGGGATGCTGTCGCGCACAATGCGCTCGAGCAAGGCCTTTTGCGTCTTGGCCAGCGACGGCACTCCGCCGCCCAGGCTCAGGATATCGATCACGCTGGTGGCACCGGTTTTCAATTCGTAGATTGCGGCCTGGTCGTAGGCACCGGTAACGGCCACGCGCGGCCCCACCGGCGGGATGACGATCACGTCACCCGACATCAGGGGCAGGTCCTTGCTCTTGTCGCCGCGGGCGATGAAGTCATACAGGTCCAGCGTGCTGACGGTCTTGCCGGCGCGCTTGAGTTCAATGTTGCGCATCGAACCGTTGGCGCTCGGGCCGCCGCTGGCAAAAAGCGCATTGACCAGGGTGCTCAGGCTCGACAGATGAAACGTGCCCGGTTGCTGGGCCTGACCCACCACATAGACCTGGATGCCGCGCAAGCGGCCCAGTGTGGCGTTGGCCTGGAAGTTGGTGAAGACCTTGCCCAGATGCGCGTGCAGCGTCTTTTCCAGATCGCGTACCGCGACGCCGGCCAGCGTGACAACGCCGACCTTGGGGATGTTGACCTGGCCGTTGCGGTCAATGGTCAAGCTGGTATTGAAATCGATCGGGCCCCAGACCTGCAGCCTCACCTCGTCGCCCGCGCCGAGCACGTACTCGGCCGGCGCCGGCAGCGCGCTGTCTGCCGCATAGGCGGTCGGTGAATCGAACAGGTCGCGGCCATACATCGGCAGCAGACGGCCGGTGGCCTCCTGCACATAGCGCTGAAACTGACTCGGCACAGCCACACGCACCGGCGGACGGGCGCGCGTTGCGTCCGGGCCAAGCCCATCAGGGCCGGCTTTGGCGTTGTCCTTGAAACCGTCCTGGGCCGCCGCCTGCTGCGGCAAGGCCTGTTGCAGCGGATTGGCGCGTCCAGGACCGATGGCCGCGGGCGCAACTCCGGCGCCATCGACCGGCGCGGCAGCGGTCTGAGCCAGCGCACCGAAGCTGAAGGACAGCGCCAGAGCGGCCAGCAACGCACGCAGACAGGAAGATTTTGACAATGTTTTCAGCATGAGGTTTGGGTTCTGACAATGAGATGCGATCAGCTCAATTATCTATGGTTTGGTTAAATGTGAATTGGGTTCAAGTCGTTACTTGAAGGCCCAGGTCGCGGTTACCGCCTGCGGCGTCACACTCAGGCTCATGCCGTCTTCCTTGCGCTGCTGCTGCTCGCCGAGCAGCGATCCGATGGCGTAGCCCATAAAGGCGCCGGCCACGGTGTCCGATACCCAATGGTCGCGCTTTTGCACGCGCCCGTAGGCCGACGCTGCCGCCAGGCCGTACAACCAAGGGTTGTGGGTCTGCTGGGCAAACGGCGTGATCAGGGCAAAGGTCACGGCAACGTGATTCGATGGAAACCCTGATTGGGCGGCCGTGCTGGTAAATCCGTTGAAGCTGGCATTACCCATCTCGTCGATCGGCCGCGCGCGGCCCACCACGTAGCGCGTGGCCAGATTGGCCACGTAGGTGTAACCGGCGGCTTTCAAGGCCGTCTCAGCCGTGCTGCTGGCGCCCTGGCCGCTTGCATAAATCAGTCCGGTACCCAGCGCCAGCACCACGGGCAGGGCGTTCGTTGCCGTGCCCAATCGGTCGGCATTGCCGCTCTGATGGTTCTTCGCCCAGTTATCGGCGGACTTGTCGAGCAGGGTTGAGGCCAGAATGGCGCCGCCGGCCCAGAACCAGGTGCTGGCCGGGATCTCGCCGATCTGCCGGCCCAGCGTCGCTGTCGTGCCGCCCAGGTTCGAGAAGATGTTGGCACCCGGCTCGCGCAGCACGTAGCTCGTGTCCTCGGCCGAACGCACGCCCACCGGCTCCGCCGAGCGCAGGGACAGGGTCCGGTAATCGCGCTGTCGCGTCAGGTCATCAAGGGTGAAGCGGCGGTTCAGGCGCGCACCACCGTCGCGTGTGAGCGGGCTCCAGATGATGTTGGCAGCACCGCCAGTGGACTTCGGCAAGAGCACGTCGAACGGAATCGTGACATATAAACCCTTGTCGAAACTGCCCTCGCCGAACTGCTGCGCCGAGACGTCGGTCTTGGTGGCCCAGGCACCGGCGGCCACGCCGTTGGAGAACACTCTTTTGACGTCGAGTGTGGCGCCGACGTCGCCGGCCAGGTAGCGCCCGGCGCTGAGCTTGACCTGCAGGTCTTTCCAGCCGGTATCCCAGTACACGGTGGCGTGCCCCGTGTTCACGCCGTAGTCACGGAAAGCCAGGTTCTGCCGGAAATCGCGCTGGCGGACATGGTTGACATCGATGCCAAACGAGAGGCGACTCTGCCACGGGCGGTACAGCCACTCCGCGCCGACGCCACCAAACATCGACTCCATCATGCCGGCGTAGGCGCTCACAAAGTGACCACCGCCCAAATCCTCGACATGGGTGAGTTGCAGCAGCGGCATTGTGAAGCGTGAGGAGGTCACGTACTCGCGCGCATAGGTGCGTACACGCGGCAAGTCGCTGGGCCCATCGAACTTGAACTTGTCGTAGTTGTCAATCACGCGCAAATCGAAATCGCCCGCCAGCCAGGTGCTGTCGGTAAAGCGATGCTCGAACTTGCCCTGCACGCCCAACTGGTAGAGGAAGAAGGCGTCCGGTCCGCCGAGGATCTGGTTGTAGCTCGGGCCCCATTCAGCGTGGAAGCCCGGCGCCTTGCCGGACCAGGATTGGGGCTGTGACTGCGACTTGCCCTCCCCTGTCGCAATTGTCATTGGCGCGGTCTTCTGACCAGGGGAGACCTGCTGCGCCGGCAGACGCAGGGCTGGCGGCGTCGGTATGGTGTGCTGGACGACCCATTCCGTGCGATCGATCTCGACGCGCGTCATCGGCAGGCCGCGCTCCTGCAATTGAAAGACGAAGCGCGTGGAGGATGCGGGTGCGTCCCGGTGCAGGATCGTCACGGCACGGTCGATCCGCTCCTGCAGGTGAACGGCACTGTCGGTTTCGGCCACCAGCGTGGTGGTGCTCGCCTGGCTGGAGACGCTGCGCACCGACCAGCCGGTAAAGCGCTCGATAGTTTGGCCGGTGCTTTCCCAGCCATCAGCTGGCAACTGCGCCGGCGCGCGGCTCTGCACCGGCGGCAAAACCGGATCCAGGAACTTCGGCGTGTTCAATTCGCTCAAGGCGCCATGCAGGGTAAAACCCAACATCAGGCTGTTTCCCCGTTCCAGGCCAAAGCTGAAATCGATGTTGGGCGAGTAGCGGTAGACGGCACCAAAGTTAAACGGGCTGCGCACGACC
>CAIYGK010000527.1 GCA_903925725.1 uncultured beta proteobacterium
CTCGAGTTGCAGCAGGAAGAGGCTGAACACATCGAACTGGTGCAGGACTGGCTGAAGAAGGTTCCGCAGCCTGACGCCCATTGGGATATGGATCCGGATCCTCCGCGTTACGACAGCTAGATTCTGATGGAAGTTGCGCTTCCTGCTGGTAAACCCCGGGGCAGAAGTGGCGCGGTTCTGCGTAAGATCAAGCCTTTTGTTAACACAAGAGAATTAACATGAGCGCTGACATGGACAATATTCGCGGTGCAGAAATGGCATTGTCGGTGGCTCGTCTGTTTTCGGCTGAACCGGGTGCCGTGCGGCTTGACCCGGTAGCTCGGCCATCCATCCGCCGCACGCTATCTGCTTCCACATCATTACATAATGGAGAGAGACAATGACCCTAAAGAAATCCCTGCCTGTACTGGCCGCGCTGATGCTGGCTACATCGGTGTATGCCGATATCAACGTGGGCGTGACGGTATCGGCAACCGGTCCTGCTGCTTCCCTGGGTATCCCGGAGAAGAACACGATTGCCCTGATGCCCACCACCATCGCCGGGCAGAAAATCAACTACATCGTTCTCGATGACGCATCGGACACGACAGCGGCAGTGACCAACGCCCGCAAGTTGATCAACGAGTACAAGGTTGATGTGTTGCTGGGCTCGACCACCACGCCGAATTCGCTGGCCATGATCGACGTCGCCGCGGAAGCGCAGACCCCCATGATTTCGATGGCCGCATCGGCCCGCATTGTCGAGCCGCTGGACGCCAAGAAGCGCTGGGTTTTCAAGACACCACAGAATGACATCATGATGTCACTGGCCATCGTCAGCCACATGGCCGACAGTGGTGTCAAGAGCGTTGGTTTCATCGGTTTTTCGGATGCCTACGGTGAAGGCTGGTACCAGGAATTCACCAAGATTGCCGCGATGAAGAGCATCCAGATCGTCGCCAACGAACGTTACAACCGGACCGATACGTCGGTGACCGGGCAGGTTCTGAAGATTGTTGCTGCCAAACCCGATGCCGTGTTGATCGCAGCCTCCGGCACACCGGCTGTGCTGCCGCAGCGCGCACTCAAGGAGCGCGGCTACACCGGCAAGTTCTACCAGACCCATGGTGTTGCCAACAACGACTTCCTGCGCGTTGGCGGCAAGGATGTGGAGGGTACCTTCCTGCCATCCGGTCCGGTCCTGGTGGCATCCCAGTTGCCGGCCAACCATCCGCTGAAGAAGTCATCCCAGGACTACGTCGCCAAGTATGAAAAGGCTTACGGCGCTGGCTCGGTCTCCACTTTTGGTGGTCACGCCTGGGATGCCGGCAAGTTGATGGAAGCGGCTGTGGGTCCGGCGCTGAAGAAAGCCAAACCCGGTACGCCGGAATTCCGTGCTGCCCTGCGCGATGCGCTTGAGGCGGTCAAGGAAGTGGCGGGCGCGCACGGTGTCTTCAATATGTCGCCGACCGATCACCTGGGTCTGGACCAGCGCGCGCGCGTGATGGTCAAGATTGAGGGTGGTGCCTGGAAATTCCAGCCCTGATGGACAGCCAGGTCGCCTTGCTGCTGGCGCAGGACGGCGTCGTCAACGGTGCAGTTTATGCACTGATGGCGTTGGCGTTGGTGCTGGTGTTCTCGGTGACCAAAGTGATCTTCATTCCGCAAGGTGAGTTTGTCGCCTTTGGCGCGCTCACCATGGCTTTGTTGCAGGCCGGGCGCGCCCCGGGCACACTCTGGCTATTGCTGGCATTGGCTGCGATGACCCTGCTGGTGGAGGCGGTAAGACACCAGCGCGGAGTCGCCGTGGACTGGAAATCAACGGCCTTCTGGGCCGTTTTGCTGCCGGCACTGGCGGCACTTCTGGTGTTGCTGCTGCGACCGACTTCCATGTTCGGACAGGCCGCTACGACCTTGCTGGTCATTACACCGCTGGGCCCCCTGGTGTACCGCCTGGCTTACCGGCCGCTGGCTGACGCCACCGTCTTGACGCTGCTGATTGTGTCGGTCGCCCTGCATGGTGTGCTGGTCGGTCTGGGCTTGCTTTTTTTTGGTGCCGAGGGTTCGCGCACGACGCCGTTCTCCGAACTTCGGGTTGAACTCGGCGGCATTCCTGTCAGTGGGCAGTCGCTGGTTGTGATGGGCGTGGCGAGCGCTCTGGTCGTTGCCATGTTCCTGTTCTTTGAGCGCACCATCATCGGTAAGGCCCTGCGCGCCACCGCCATGAACCGGATCGGTGCCCGCTTGATGGGGATCCCGACCGAACTTTCGGGTGACTTGAGCTTTGCACTGGCCGCGCTGATCGGCGGTATCTCGGGACTCCTGATTGCGCCACTGACCACGGTCTATTACGACACTGGATTTTTGATCGGTCTGAAAGGTTTTGTTGCTGCCATCATTGGCGGCCTGACCAGTTATCCCCTGGCCTTGTTCGGGGCGCTGTTGGTGGGTCTGCTGGAATCGTATTCTTCCTTTTGGGCCAGCGCCTTTAAGGAAGTGATTGTTTTCACGCTGATCATTCCGGTCCTTTGGTGGCGTTCGTTCAACAGTCATCACGTCGAGGATGAAGAATGACGCGGCGCGGACTCACTCTGCTGTGTGTGGCGCTGCTGCTGGCCGCCTGGGGCTACTTGCCCGAGTTCACTATCACCATGCTCAATTACATTGGCCTGTACGCGCTGGTGGCGGTGGGTTTGGTGATGCTGACCGGTGTTGCCGGCATGACCTCCTTCGGTCAGGCCGCTTTTGTCGGCCTGGGGGCCTACGCAACCGCATGGTTCTGTACCGCGCCGGCAGCGTCCGCTCTGGTAGGGTTGGCCACGGGATCTGCGCTTCTGCCCTGGATCGGCCTGGCTGCCGGATTGTTGCTGAGTGCCGCGGTGGCCTGGTGCCTCGGCGCGGTGACCTTGCGTCTATCCGGACACTACCTTCCGCTGGGCACGATCGCCTGGGGTCTGAGCCTGTATTTTCTGTTTGGTAACCTGGAGTTCCTGGGCGGGCATACCGGTCTGGCCGGTTTGCCTGCGCTGTCGGTGGCGGGCTTTGAACTGCGTTCGGTGCGCGAGCTGGGTCTGCTGACCTGGGCCGTGCTGCTGCTCACGCTGTGGGCCCTGCACAACCTGCTTGACTCACGTGAAGGGCGCGCGATTCGCGCACTCAAGACCGGACGTGTGATGGCTGAGAGCATGGGTGTCGACACGGCGCGTTACCGCATCAAGGTCTTTGTGCTGGCGGCCTTGCTGGCCGGACTGTCGGGCTGGATGTATGCCCATTTGCAGCGCTTTGTGAATCCAACACCTTTCAATCTGAACATCGGCATCGAATACCTGTTCATGGCGGTGGTTGGTGGTGCTGGCCACCTTTGGGGTGCGCTGCTGGGTGCCGCGTTGATCACCCTGATGAAACAGTATCTGCAGGACATCCTGCCGAGCTTGCTGGGAACCAGCGGCAATTTTGAAGTGATCGTGTTCGGCCTCTTGATGCTGTTGGTGCTGCAGCGCTTCTCGGATGGTTTGTGGCCGAGTCTGGCCAGGCTGGTGAACCGCTATCTGAAGCCACCGCAGGCTGCCAGCAGCGACGCGGCAGACGCGTTGGCGCAGCGCCCGCTACCCGAGAGAGGCAGCGTTGTGCTCGACGCCACATCCGTCAGCAAACGCTTTGGCGGTCTGCTGGCCAATAACAAGGTGGACCTGCAGGTGCGCTCGGGTGAAATCCACGCCCTGATCGGCCCCAATGGTGCCGGCAAGAGTACCTTCTTCAACATGATCTCCGGCGTGGATGATCCGACGTCTGGCTCCGTGCGTCTGCTCGGGCGTGACATGCGTGCACAGGCCTCACGGGTCTTCGCCGCTGTTGGCCTGGCACGCACTTTTCAGCATGTGCGGCTGCTGGGCAACCGCAGTGTGCTCGACAACGTTGCGCTGGGTGCGCACCTGCGCGGTCACAGCGGCTGGGTCGCTTCCATGCTGCGGCTGGACCGGACCGAAGAGGCGGCCCTGAGGCGCGAGGCCACACGCCAGATCGAGCGATGTGGTCTGGCGCCGCAACTGCATGAAATGGCGGCCTCGCTGGCGCTGGGACAGCAGCGCATCGTCGAGATCGCACGGGCACTGGCGGCACGACCCAGCGTGCTTTTGCTTGATGAACCCGCGGCCGGTTTGCCCTACATGGAGAAGCAAGCTCTGGCGCGCCTGCTCGGGCAGTTGCGCGAGGAAGGCATGGCCATTCTGGTGGTGGAACATGATATGGAATTTGTCATGAATATCGCTGACCGCATCACGGTGCTCGAGTTTGGTCAGGTCATCGCGCGCGGAACGCCAGCACAGGTGCAGGTCGATCCGAAAGTGCTGGCCGCCTACCTCGGCGGCGCCGACGGGGAAATCACGCCATGACGCAGCCTTTGCTCGAACTCAGGAAGTTGAGTGTTTGCTATGGGGCGGTCGAGGCCGTGCACCAGATCGACCTGGTGGTACACACCGGCGAGATCGTGACGGTGATTGGTCCGAATGGCGCTGGCAAGTCGACCCTGCTGATGGCTTCCATGGGGCTGCTGCCAAGTCGTGGCGAAATCTGGCTCGATGGCAGCGTGATCCGCCGACCTTCGGTTCATGCGCTGGTGACGGGTGGTGCCGCGCTGGTGCCGGAGCGGCGCGAACTGTTCGGCGAGATGTCAGTGCAGGACAACCTCTTGATGGGCGGTTTTTCGCGCTGGCGGCGTGGTCTGCGCGACCAGAATGAATGCCGCGACGAGGTGTACGCGATCTTCCCGCGCCTGGACGAACGGCGTACCCAGATGGCCTCGACGCTATCGGGGGGCGAGCGGCAAATGCTGGCGATTGGCCGCGCACTGATGGCCAAGCCCAAGTTGCTGATGCTCGATGAGCCCTCGCTGGGTCTGGCGCCCAACATCGTGCGCGAGGTGCTGCAGGTGGTGGTGAGTTTGCGTCAGCACGGTGTCTCTATCCTGCTGGTCGAGCAGAACGCGCGCGCCGCGCTCGCCGTGGCAGACCGCGCTTACGTGCTGGAGATGGGCAGCATCGCCCTGACCGGCAAGTCGAGTGATCTGGCCAGTGATCCGCGCATCATTGAGACCTACCTTGGCATTGGTGGTCACAAGACAGTCGCTTAAGGTATTAACTGGCTGACGCTGCCTGGCCACGTAGGCGAGCCGCCCGCAACCGCGCTTCGGTATAGCGGACAAGGGCCCGTGTAGCGCGCTCGCTGGAGCGCAAGATGCAGACGCCTTTCTCCATCAGCTTGTCGGCCATCGGGTCGAACAGCGCACCTCCGTCAATGAAGGCCACGATGGGTTTGGGACAGGAGGCGACCAGCATGGGCAGCGTCTGGACGATGCTCTCAGGGCTGTCGATGTCGAAGCCTGCTCGCGCGCTCTTCTGCAGTGACCTGACCATCGGCGACGTCGGGTCGAGTCCGACAACAACGCAGTCGACTTCCGGCTCGTCAGCCATGGCCTCGGTGCAGAGCAGATGAGCCTCGTCGTCGGCCCCCGGGTTGATGTCGAACGGGTTCCTGACTTCCATCAGCGCGTCGAGCTTCTTGGACGCCAGGACCGCTTGCAGCCGTTCCCGGGTCGATGTGCCGATCGTGGCCAGAGACATCGAGAAGTCTCCCACCTGGATGCTGTCGGCGATGGCCACCGTGTCGTAGCCCGCGCCGGCCACGGCGCCGAGGCGCTTGCCACCAACGACCTTGTTGCGCATGCAGTCGGAGATGAAGAACAGGTCGCTGAATTCGCTGACATCGGTGGCGACCAGCGCGCCAGCCTGCGTGAGCACGGACAGGGCTACCTCGTAGTCACCAGCGATCGAGGCTGTGTGACCCATCGCGGCGCGCCCGCCCGCTGCCGACTGTCCGGCCTTGTAAATGACGACCTGCTTGCCGGCCATGGTCGCCTCGCGCACGGCGCGCGCCAGGGCCAGCCCGTCGAGGTCCTTGAATCCCTCGACGTAGGTCCCGATCACGTGGATGTCGGGGTTGGCCGCGAAGTTCTCCACCATGTCGCCGTGTGTGATGTCGTTCTGGTTGCCCAGGGCGACCATGTAGGCCGGGTCCAGCCACGGGTTCTTGCTGAGCCGCGTGACCAGAAAGGCGCCGCTCTGGCTGATCAGCGCCGCACTGCGTTGTGCCTTCTTCTGGGTTCTTGGCAGGCGTTCCTCGGGGATGAACCAGGAATCGTAGTTGCCGGGGTGCGAGATGATGCCCAGGCAGTTCGCGCCGGCGAATACCGGTCCACGACCCGAACGCCGGGCTTCGTCGATCTTCTCCTGCATCTGCCGTGCCGGTTCCCTGCTGGCCTCGGTTTCCCCCATTCCGCCGGGGATCAACAGCACCGACTCCACGGCATCCGTCCTGATCACATCATCGATGATGCCGAAAGCGACGTCGGCGGTTACCGCGAGGATCAGCAGGTCGAGCTTCTTTTCCAGCGCCCCCAGGCTCAGTGCGCAGCGCACGCCATCGACTTCCTGGCCGTCGGGATTGATGACGAGCAGCTGCGATTTTTCATACCCGGATGCAATGATGTTCTTCAACGTGATCCGGCCAAAGTTCATGCGCGTGGCCGATGCTCCGATGATGCCGATCGATGCCGGGTGCAGCAGCTTGTCGATCTTGCCCTGCGGCCGTGGCGGGCGCACGCTCTGC
>CAIYGK010000528.1 GCA_903925725.1 uncultured beta proteobacterium
GCCGCCGTGCACGCGCTGCACACCGTAATTTACGCGGATCGCCGCCGGCTCGCGACTCGCCGCGCAAGCGCCATAGTCCCGAGCCAGGGCGCGGATCTGCTCCGGCTGGATGCCGCAAATTTGCGCCGCACGCTCGGGCGGCCACTGCATGGCACGCTCGCGCATGGCCTCCCAGCCCAGCGTGTACTGCGCCAGATAGTCGTGATCAAGCCAGTCATTGATGATCAGTTCGTGCATCAAGGCGAGCGCCAGCGCGCCATCGGTGCCGGGCAACAGCGCAATGTGTTCGTCGCACTTGTCGGCCGTTTCACTCTTGCGCGGGTCGATGCAGATCAGTTTGGCGCCCCGGTTCTTCGCCTTTTGTGCGTAACGCCAGAAGTGCAGGTTGCTGGTGATCGAGTTGCTGCCCCAGATCAGGATCAGCTTCGACTCGGCAAAAAACTTGAGGTGCATGCCGAGCTTGCCACCGAGCGTCTGCGTCAGCGCTTCGGCGCCTGCGGAGGAACAGACCGTGCGATCCAGCAAGGAGGCACCCAGTTTATGGAAGAAGCGTGCGGCCATGCCCTCGCCTTGCACCAGTCCCATGGTGCCAGCGTAGCTGTAGGGCAGGATGGCCTGCGCGCCGTCGGGGCCATCCGCAGCTATGGCTTGGAGGCGGGCTGCAATATCGCCGAGCGCTGCTTCCCAGCTGACCGGCTCAAACTGGCCCGAGCCCTTGGGGCCAACGCGTTTGAGTGGCTGCAGGATGCGCTGCGGGTGGTAAGTGCGCTCGGGGTAGCGCGACACCTTGGTACACAGCGCGCCACCGGTGTGCGGATGATCCGGGTTGCCAACCACCTTGATGGCAACGCCGTCGCGCACCGTGGTCAGCAGCGAACAGGTGTCGGGGCAGTCGTGCGGGCAGGCGCCCAGGATTTGTCCGTTGGCGGTGCGAGGGTTCATGCTGGCTCTCCTCAAGTTGGAGATCTATTAGGGATCGGCAAAGTTTACGCTTGTCAAGGCATCCGGCGGCACCTAGACTCGTGGGCGCCTGTCGAAAAGACCAGAGTCACGATACTCAGCCTCATGTTCTAAAAAATGGCAAATCAATTTCTCGATTTCTACAACAACCTGGATGCCGACCCGACGAAGCGCGGCAGGCAGTTTGAGCGTTTCGTCAAGTGGTTCCTCAAAGCCGACCCCGAGTGGTCAACCCAAGTTGACCAAGTATGGCTGTGGGATGAATGGCCGCAGCGGTGGGGTGCGGACTGTGGTGTTGATCTGGTGTTTCGTCACAAGAACGGCGAGCATTGGGCGGTGCAAGCCAAATGCTATGCACCGGGATACGACATCACCAAACGCGATGTCGACAAATTCCTCAGCGAATCGAATAGACCGATCATTCAGCGCCGCCTGCTGATTGCAACCACCGATCGAATCGGGGGCAACGCCAAGCAGGTTTGTGATGCACAGGACAAGGCTGTCATACGGTTTCTGCTGTCCGACTTTGAGCGCGCCGCACTGGACTACCCCGCCAACTTTGCCGCACTACCCCAAGCCAAGCGCAAGGCGCGTCCCGAACCCCGTGCCCATCAAAACGAAGCCGTCGCTACCGTCGTGCAAGGGCTGCAAAGCGCCGACCGTGGCCAACTCATCATGGCCTGCGGCACCGGCAAAACTTACGTCACGCTGTGGATCAAGGAGGCGCTTAATGCGCAGTGCACCTTGGTACTGGTCCCTTCCTTGGGTCTCTTGTCGCAGCTTCTGCGCGAATGGACTTTTGCCGCTGCCATTCCGTTTGAAGTGTTGTGCGTCTGCTCGGATCAAACCGTGGGCACCAAGGGGAATGACGAAGCGATTCACAGTGTGGCTGATCTGGCGTTTCCCGTCACCTCTGATGCGGCCGACGTGAAGCGCCTTCTCAGCGGGCAAGGCAATCGTGTGGTTTTTTCAACCTACCAGTCCTCCGCTGTCATCGCAGCAGCGCAGGCAGACTCGGCAATACCTGCCTTCGATTTGGTCGTGGCGGATGAAGCCCATCGCTGCGCGGGCAAGGTCGGCAGCGACTTCACAGCCCTCCTGGATAACGCGCAGATACGCGCCAACAAGCGGCTGTTTGCCACCGCCACACCCCGCACCTACTCCAGCACTGTGAAGAAGGCGGCCGAAGATCGCGGGGTTGAAGTTGTTGGCATGGATAACGCCGCGCTTTTTGGTGAAGTGTTGTATGCCTTGCCCTTTGGCAAGGCCATTGAGCAGAAACTGCTTACCGACTACCGCGTTGTCATCATCGGCGTGGATGATCCGACCATCGCGCAGTGGATCAGCAAGCGAGCGTTGGTCAGCACCGACACCGGCATCGAGACAGACAGCGAATCGCTCGCCGCCCAGATCGGACTGCTTAAAGCCATGAAAGACTATGACCTCAAGCGAGTCATCAGCTTTCATGGCCGCGTCAATCGGGCTGAGGCCTTCACCACCGATCTTCAAGACGCCATGCAGTGGATAAGCGATGAGCATCGGCCCAGCGACAACCTGCTCACCGACTTTGTCTCCGGCACCATGCCAGCCAGCCGGCGCAGAGTCAAGCTTGACCAACTCAAAGCTATTGGTGCAACGGAGCGTGGCGTGCTCAGTAATGCGCGCTGCCTGTCTGAGGGGGTAGACGTGCCCTCTCTTGATGGTGTGGCTTTCATTGATCCACGCAGAAGCCAGGTGGACATCATTCAGGCAGTCGGGCGGGCCATTCGTCTGAGCAGTGACAAAAAAATTGGCACGATTGTTTTGCCGGTATTTCTTGCAACCGGGAAAAACGCCGAGGACACACTTGCGACCAGCAACTTCAAACCGATCTGGGACGTGCTGAACGCACTGAGGTCGCACGATGATGTGCTGGCGGATGAACTTGATCAGATCAGGACAGAACTGGGTCGCAGACCAGGCAGTGGCGTTCGTCCCGTTGGTATGAGGAAGATCGCCATCGACCTTCCCAAGACAGTGGATGCGAGTTTTGGCAATGCTTTGCGTACTTGTCTGGTTGAGCAGGTTACTTCATCGTGGAACTTCTGGTTTGGATTGCTGCAGGCGTTTGTGGAGCGTGAGGGGCACATCAAGGTCCCACAAATGTTCAAAACTGCAGATGGATATCGCCTCGGTAGGTGGGTGCAAAACCAGAGAACAAAAAGCAGCTTGTTGCTTGAGCGCAAGGCGCGGTTGGACGCCTTGCCGGGTTGGAGTTGGGATCCGTACACAGATATGTGGGACGAGGGATTCCGCCATTTGCAGAATTTCATTGATCAAGAGGGGCATGCCAAGGTTTCGCGGATTTATAAAGCGGCAAATGCATATCCACTTGGCATCTGGGTGAGCACCCAACGAACAAGAAAAGAGAACCTGTCATCGGAACGCAAGTCCCGGTTGGAAGCTCTGCCCGGGTGGACTTGGGATGCAATTGCCGAGCAATGGGAAGAAGGATTTCGGCACTTAGAACAGTTTGTCGCACGAGAGAGGCACGCGATGGTGCGTGATGTACACAAGGAGCCAAATGGATACCCCTTGGGCGCTTGGGTCGGAAAGCAAAGAGCGAAGCGGTACA
>CAIYGK010000529.1 GCA_903925725.1 uncultured beta proteobacterium
CTGTTCATTTACAAGGGCCGTGAAAACGTACCTGAGGCGACTTTCATTTCCGGCGAATGCGCCATGATCACTACCTCAGCCGGCTTCTACGGCAATGTCGCCAAGAACGCCAAGTTTGATTACGGCCTGGCCACACTGCCCTATTACCCCGATGTTCCCGGCGCACCACAAAACACGGTCATTGGCGGCGCCAGCCTGTGGGTCATGGCCGGCAAGAAGCCAGTTGAATACAAGGGTGTGGCCGACTTCTTCAGCTACATCTCCAGGCCCGAAGTGCAGTCGGCCAGCCACAAGCGCACCGGTTATCTGCCAATCACCACGGCAGCCTACCAGTTGACTGAAAAGTCCGGCTTCTACAAGGAAAAGCCCGGCACCGACATTGCGGTACAGCAGATGATCCGCAAGGTGACCGACAAGAGCCGTGGCATCCGCCTTGGCAACTACGTGCAAATACGTCAAGTTGAAGACGAAGAACTGGAACAGGTCTGGAGCGGCAAGAAGTCGGCTACGGAAGCGCTGCAGGCGATCGTGAAGCGCGGCAATGAGTACCTGGAGCGCTTCGAGAAGGCCAACAAGTAAGTGGAAAAGCGCGTCCAATTCCGGTCACCCTGGCTGCCTTGGCTATTGCTGGCACCACAGGTGACCGTGATTGGCGTCTTCTTTTTCTGGCCGGCAGCCCAGGCGCTGCTGCAGTCGTTTCAGTCGCAGGACGCCTTTGGCATTTCGACCCAGTGGGTCGGCATGGAGAACTTCCAGCGCCTGTGGAACGATGCCAGCTATCTGGCGTCATTCAAGACGACTGCAACATTCTCCCTGCTGGTTGCAGTTCTGGGCATCGGCCTGTCCCTCACCCTGGCGATTTTTGCGGACCACGTCATCAGGGGGGCGATGTTCTACAAAACCCTGCTGATCGTGCCCTATGCGGTAGCGCCGGCAGTCGCAGGCGTGCTCTGGATCTTCATGTTCTCGCCCTCGCTGGGCGTCGTGTCCTACGCTTTGGGGAAATTGGGCATCAACTGGAACCACCTGCTCAACGAGGGTCACGCCATGACCCTGATCGTGATGGCCGCGGTCTGGAAGCAGATTTCCTACAACTTCCTGTTTTTTCTGGCCGGGCTGCAGTCGATTCCAAAATCATTGATTGAGGCGGCGGCCATTGATGGTGCCAAGCCCTGGCGGCGTTTCTGGACCATTCAGTTCCCCCTGCTGTCGCCGACCAGCTTCTTCCTGTTGGTGATCAACATGATCTACGCTTTTTTTGACACCTTTGCCATCGTGGATGCCACAACCCACGGCGGACCCGGGCAGGCGACATCGATTCTGGTTTACAAGGTCTACTACGACGGCTTCAAGGCGATGGACATGGGCGGCTCGGCAGCGCAGTCGGTGGTGCTGATGACCATCGTGATTGCCCTGACCGTGGTGCAGTTCCAATTTATCGAAAAGAAGGTCAATTACTAGCATGCCCCCACGCTCGTCGCTGCGCGTACTTCGCTGCCCCCCGAGGGGGCCGTGCCTTGCTTGGGGCGGCCCGGCGCGGCGGCATTGCCGCGAGGACTCGCGCCATGGTTGAACGCAACCCGGTTCTGACCTTTCTCGCTCATGCGGTGATGATCCTGGGCGTTCTGGTGGTCGCATTTCCGCTTTACCTGGCCTTTGTGGCGTCAACGCACACGGCGCAGGAAATCGTGCAGGCGCCGATGCCACTCCTACCGGGCAGCAACCTTTGGGCAACTTACGAAAAGGCACTGCTCGGGGGCGGCTACGGCGCAGGGTCCAGAGCACCGGTCGTGCATATGATGTGGGTCAGTCTGGTGACGGCGCTGGTCATCACGTTGGGCAAGATTTCGATCTCGTTACTGTCGGCGTTTGCCATTGTCTACTTCCGTTTCCCGTTCAAGAATTTTTTCTTCTGGGCTATTTTTGTCACGTTGATGCTACCGGTTGAAGTGCGCATAGGCCCGACCTACAAAGTGGTCTCTGATCTTGGCATGCTCAACACCTATGCCGGTTTGACGATACCGCTGATTGCCTCGGCGACGGCAACCTTTCTGTTTCGCCAGTTCTTCATGTCGGTGCCTGACGAACTGGCAGAAGCTGCCCGCATGGACGGCGCCAGTCCCATGCGCTTTTTCATCGATATCCTGCTGCCCTTGTCCAAGACGTCCATTGCCGCGCTGTTTGTGATTCAGTTCATCTACGGATGGAACCAGTATCTCTGGCCGCTTCTGGCAACAACCTCCGAGAGCATGTATCCGGTGGTGGTGGGCATCAAGATGATGGTGGCCGGTGGCGATTCACAAAACGAGTGGAACGTCGTCATGGCGACTGCGTTGCTGGCGATGCTGCCTCCGGCGACCGTGGTGATGCTGATGCAAAAATGGTTTGTTAAAGGGCTTGTGGATACGGAAAAATAATGGCCTCAATCACATTCAACAACGTCGTCAAGCGCTACGGCAAAGGCAAGGGCGCCAATCAGGTTATCAACACGATCAACGCGCAGATTCTTGACGGCGAGTTTGTCGTCATCGTCGGTCCATCGGGTTGTGGCAAGTCGACACTGCTGCGCATGTTGGCCGGTCTGGAGGAGGTCACAGAAGGAGAAATTTCCATCGGCAAGCGCGTCGTCAACGACCTGGAACCTTCGGAGCGCGACATTGCCATGGTGTTCCAGAACTACGCGCTGTACCCGCACATGAGCGTGTTCGAGAACATGGCCTACGGACTCAAGATCGCCAAGGTTCCTGTCGACGAGATCAAGGCACGCGTCGACAAGGCGGCAAAGATTCTGGAAATCGGCCCCTTCCTGCAGCGCAAGCCACGTGAACTCTCAGGCGGCCAGCGCCAGCGCGTGGCGATGGGCCGCGCCATCGTGCGCCATCCGCAGGTCTTCCTGTTCGATGAGCCCCTGTCCAACCTCGATGCCAAGCTGCGCGCGCAGACCCGCATCGAGATCCAGAAGCTGCACCGCGAGTTGGGCATCACCTCGCTTTTTGTGACGCACGATCAGGTCGAGGCCATGACCCTGGCGCAGCGAATGATCGTCATCAATCTGGGCGCCATGGAGCAATTTGGCACGCCCGAAGAGGTGTACAACCGGCCGGCCAGCACCTTTGTCGCGAGTTTTATCGGCTCACCACCGATGAACCTGCTGAAGAATGCGCCTGGCGCCCTGCCCGGCATCATCACCGGCGTGCGCCCTGAACACCTGGAGATCACAGAAACCGGCTGGGCGTTACACGTCGAGACAGTGGAAATGCTGGGCGCCGAAAGACTGGTCTATGGCCGCTGGACGCACGGCAGTGGCGATGAAATGGTGATTGTCCGCATCGAAGAGGGGCACCCTGTACCAGCCGTTGGCAACACCGTCTGCGTCACCCCTCGCGTCAACAAGATTCATTACTTCGACGCCAGCACTGGCAAGCGCAAAGAGCTTAATTGATGCTCAAGGTATCCGCCGAGAACTGGCCCTACCCGCGCTGGATCGCGCACCGCGGCGCCGGCAAACTGGCACCCGAAAACACGCTGGCCGCTTTTCGCCTGGGCGCCAGCAATGGTTACCGCATGTTTGAGTGCGACGTCAAGCTCAGTGCCGACGGCGTGCCCTTCCTGCTGCACGACGCGACACTGGAGCGCACCAGCAACGGACCGAAGCAGATCGCAGATGGAGCAAGCAACATCGCCGGCGACCACCCTTGGGCCGCCTTGTCGCAACTCGATGCAGGTAGTTGGCATTCAGCCGCTTTTGCCGGCGAGCCACTGCCGAGCTTCGGGAACATCGCACGCTACTGCCTGCAGAATGACTTCTTTCTCGACATTGAAATCAAGCCAACACCCGGCCTGGAACGCTTGACCGGTGAAGCAGTGGCGCAGCACGCAGCCCGGCTCTGGCAGGGCGCCGATGTGCCACCACTACTGACTTCTTTTCGGCCAGAGGCCTTGCAGGCGGCCCGCGACGCGCAGCCGCTGCTGCCAAGCGGACTGCTGCTGGATACGCTGTGGGACGGTTATCTGGAAGCAGCCCAGTCGCTCGGCTGCGTCGCGCTGGTCTGCAAACACCGTCTGTGGGACGCGACCAGCGTAGCCCAGGCCAAAGCAGCCGGCCTGCGTTGCCTGAGTTACACCGTGAATGACGAGACGGCTGTGAAGCGCCTGACTGACCTGGGCACCGATGGCGTCATTACGGATCGCGTGGATCTGTTTTCGCCGACGGCTTAAGCACGCCAACCGCGCAGCATCAGCCACTGGCTGGTGGCACCGATCACGGTCATGCTCAAGTAGGTTGCCATCTTGCCGTCCCGGCCAAAAAACCACAGACCCAGACCAAGCGCCAGCAGGATGAGCACAAAATTGACCACGATTTGCACTCCAAGTCCGGATATTCTTCCCTTCGGCTTGAAGATCCAGCGACTCGCCAGCGGCAGCAACAAAGCCAGCCACAACGCAGGCGCCAGAAAATTCAGGACATGATTCAGGAGAGCGAGGGCTGTCATCGGTGGCTGATTTTATAATCGGGCCATGGCAGTCTGGGCTCTAGGGATTAATCACACGACCGCGCCGCTCGATCTGCGCGGCCGGTTTGCCTTCGCCATCGATCAGGTGGCACCCACATTGCATGGCCTGCGCAACGCGCTTTCGCGCCAACCCGAGGCCGCGCTGATCTCTACCTGCAACCGGACCGAGATCTACTGTGCCGGCGACAAGCCCGAGTTGGAGCACACGCTGGACTGGCTGGCGCACAGCGGCGGTGTTGCCCCTTCGCTGCTGCGGGCCCACTCCTACACCATGGAAGACAGTCTGGCGGCGCGCCACGCCTTCAGGGTAGCGAGCGGGCTCGATTCCATGGTGCTGGGCGAACCACAGATCCTGGGGCAGATCAAGGACGCTGTGCGGGCCGCCGAATCTGCCGGTGCGCTGGGCACCACCCTCAGCCAGTTGTTCCAGCGCTCGTTTGCCGTCGCCAAAGAGGTACGCACATCGACCGAGATCGGCGCCCACTCGATCAGCATGGCGGCCGCTGGCGTGCGGCTGGCTGGACAGTTGTTTGAGGACCTGGGTCAGGTCAAGGTGCTGTTTGTCGGCGCTGGCGAAATGATCGAGCTCTGCGCCACCCACTTTGCCGCCAAGAATCCCAAGAGTATGGCGATTGCCAACCGCACCCTGGAGCGCGGTGAAAAGCTGGCCAGTCGCTTCGGTGCGGAGGTCATGCATCTGGCCGAGCTGCCGGACCGTCTGCACGAGTTTGACGCCGTCATCAGTTGCACCGCCAGCACCCTGCCCATCATTGGCCTGGGCGCGGTGGAACGCGCACTGAAACGTCGCAAGCACCGGCCCATGTTCATGATTGACCTGGCGGTGCCGCGCGACATCGAGATCGAGGTCAAGGCGCTGGAAGACATTTACCTCTACACGGTGGACGATCTGGCCAGCGTCGTGCAAACGGCTCAGGCGAATCGCCAGGCGGCGGTGGCGCAGGCGGAAGCCATTGTCGATGCCGGCGTGCAGAGTTTCATGCACTGGGTGGATCAGCGCAGTTCGGTGCCGCTGATCCAGCAGCTCCATGCTCAGGCCGACGAATGGCGCGCCGCCGAGCTGAACCGTGCCCGCAAGCTGCTGGCCAAAGGCGAGGATGTGGAAGCGGTGATGGAAGCCCTCTCGAAAGGCCTGACACAGAAAATGCTGCATGGCGCCATGGCCGAGTTGCGCACCGGCGACACGCAGGCGCGGGAACGCGCGAGTTCGGCAATCCAGCATTTCTTTTTGCGCAGAGAACGCTAACTGCGCTGCATGAAGCCCTTTCTACGCCAGCAGCTTGCGCGCTACGCCGACCGGCTCGGTGAGCTTGAGTTCCTGCTTTCGCGCGAGGACATCATGAAGGACATGAAGCAGTTCCTGCTGCTCTCGCGCGAACACACCGAGGTCGCGTCGGTCGCCACGCGCTGGGAGCGATACCGCCAGCGCGAAGCCGATCTGGCGGCAGCGCAGGACTTGCTTAGCATTTCCAGCGCCGACGCCGACATGGCCGGCATGGCCCAGGAAGAAATTGATGGCGCCAGCGCCGAGATCAGTCAGTTGGATAGTGAGTTGCAACGCATGCTGCTG
Organism: uncultured beta proteobacterium; assembly: GCA_903925725.1. Lineage (GTDB taxonomy): Bacteria > Pseudomonadota > Gammaproteobacteria > Burkholderiales > Burkholderiaceae_C > Rhodoferax. The sequence goes on from CAIYGK010000529.1 coordinate 6,103, forward strand.
CCCAAGGACCCGGACGACGCACGCAACGCCTTCATCGAAATCCGGGCCGGAACCGGGGGCGATGAATCAGCCCTGTTTGCAGGCGACCTGTTACGCATGTACAGCCGCTTTTGCGAACGCCAGGGCTGGAAGACCGAGATCCTCAGCGATTCCCCCAGTGAGTTGGGTGGCTTCAAGGAGGTGGTGCTGCGCGTGGAAGGCGACCATGTTTACGGTGCGCTCAAGTTCGAGTCCGGCGGACATCGTGTGCAGCGCGTTCCCGCCACGGAAACCCAGGGCCGCATTCACACCAGCGCCTGCACCGTGGCCGTCCTGGCAGAGCCGGACGAGGCGGTAGCGATCCAGATCAACCCGGCTGACCTGCGCATAGACACCTACCGTGCCAGCGGTGCCGGCGGGCAGCACATCAACAAGACTGACTCGGCCGTGCGCATCACGCACCTGCCAACCGGCATCGTGGCCGAATGCCAGGACGGACGCAGTCAACATGGCAACAAGGCGCAGGCCATGAAGGTCCTGACGGCCCGCATCCAGGAAAAGGACCGCTCCGAGCGCGCTGCCAAAGACGCGGCCGAGCGCAAGAGCCTGATTGGCAGCGGTGACCGCAGCGACCGCATACGCACCTACAACTTTCCGCAGGGGCGGCTCACCGACCACCGTATCAACCTCACGCTCTACAAACTGCTCAGCATCATGGAAGGCGACCTGCTTGAAGTGGTGCAGGCGCTGCAAGCCTACGAAGCGGCGCAGCAACTCGCGGCGCTGGAAGTTGGCGCCGGGGGCTGAAGGTGCCCACACTCCTACAAGCCCTGATTCAGGCGCAGTCGTGTGGGCTGGACCGGCTCGATGCGCAGATGCTGTTGCTGCACGCGCTGGGCAGACCGCCCCAGCAGCGAGCATGGCTGCTGGCACACGACGGCGACGCATTGCCGGCGGCAGCACAGTCCATCCTGAACGACGGCGTACAACGCCGCGCCAGTGGTGAGCCGCTGGCCTACATTACCGGGCACAAGGAGTTTTTTGGGCTGGACTTGATCGTTGATGCGCGGGTGCTGGTTCCGCGCCCCGATACAGAGACCCTCGTGGAATGGGCGCTGGACGTCCTGCCCGCGAACAAGCTCATCGCCGAGCCGGCTCGCGTGCTTGATCTGGGCACAGGCAGCGGCGCGATTGCCCTGGCCTTGAAGGCTACCCGAGCGGAACTGCAAGTCAGTGCCATTGATGTCAGTGAAGATGCTCTGGCAGCGGCACGTGAAAACGCTCGCCGACTGCAGCTGGATATCAATTTTCAGCAGGGATCCTGGCTATCCGGTGTGCAGGAAAAGTTCCACGCCATCGTCGCCAACCCACCCTACATCGCGGCACACGATCCCCATCTTGTGGCGCTGCGGCACGAGCCGGCGCAGGCGCTGAGCTCGGGAGCAGATGGGCTGCAGGACATCCGCCAGATTGTTGTCAATGCCAGCGCTCGATTGCACAGCGGCGGCTGGCTGCTTATCGAACATGGATTCGACCAGGCCGAATCGGTTCGACAACTGCTGTGTCAGGCCGGCTTCGCCAGTATCCAGTCAAGACACGACCTCAATGGCATCGAACGCTGCAGCGGCGGACGAACAGCCAAGAACCACTAGGCTGCGCTAAGCCATTGCCATGATGGCCAGACTGGCCGCCAATCCGGCAAACCAGACCAGCGAGCGGAGCGTACCCTGGTTCAACAGATAGACTGCCACATAAACCACGCGAATGGCGACAAAGGCCATCGCCAGCGTGTCGATACGCCCCTGGTCTGCATGCGCCTGCTGCGCCAACACCACAGCCGCAATGAACAGGGGCAGTGCTTCAAAGCCGTTGTACTGCGCTGCGATGGCTCGCGCCTGCCAGCCGCTCAAATGCGAAGCCCAGCCGCGCGGATCGCGGTTGTCGTAGCCCCCTTCTTTTCTGGATTTGCCTGCTGTGCTGCCTTTGGCCAGGCCAGCAGTCAAAACAGGCAGCACGCAAGCTGCCACGACACACCAATTTGCAATTGTCATGATTTATGCCTCCTCAGCCATTCTCACCGGTTTTCGGCGAGTCTGCAGCGAGCAGGCTCCCTTCAGCCCGGCGCAGATCGTCCAGTGTATCTATGTCGCGGACGCAGCCAGCATCTTCCACCAGCAATTCAAACACTGCGCGGCTGCGCACCACGCTGATGGCACCCTGCTCGCCGCTGAGGTCCAACAGCGCCTGACGGCAATCTGCGGCAAAGCCGACCGGGTGTCCGCGTTGGCCACGGTAGCTGGGCAGCACGACACTGTGATGCCGCAAGGCCGCTGCAATTGCAAGCAGTGTCTGACTTTGAATCAGAGGCAAATCCCCGGGTAGAACCAGCCAGCCCAGCGCGCCATGTGTGCTGCGCACGGCGGCGGCAATCGAATCCCCCATGCCGGCCTGACCACTATCTTCCAGATGCCAGGGCAAGCCACTGGCCTGGACAGCAGCCAGTGTGCGCTCCAATACTGTCTTGCCCGCCAGCATGGCCAGCAACTTCGAACCGGTACCGCCCGAGGCCCGAAAGCGCTCCCCGCGTCCCGAGGCCAGCACGATAACGGTAGCCGGAATCACGTCCGGGCCGGGTCCAGACTGATGGCCACAGTAGCTTTGACCTGAACCATTTCGGCAACGATGGAAACCGCAATTTCAGCCGGTGTTTTTGCACCCAGCGCGAGCCCTACCGGGCCGTGCAGGCGATCAAGTTGTCCTGCTGTTAAATCAAAATGCTCGGCCAGCCGTTGCTTGCGCGATTGCTGGTTGCGTCTGGAGCCCAGAGCGCCTACATAGAAAGCGTCTGATTGGAGCGCTTCGATCAAAGCCATGTCGTCGAGTTTGGGATCATGCGTAAGCGCCACGATGGCGGTATGCGGGTCCGGCGGGAGTGCGCGTACCGCGTCGTCTGGCATGCCGTCGACACGCATGACGCCTGGCACGGCAGCCATCAGGGTGCTCGCATACTCCTCGCGCGGATCACACACCAGCACTTCAAAATCGAGCAGCAGGGCAATCTGGGCTACGACCTGCGACAACTGGCCCGCACCAATCAGAAGCAGGCGCCATTTCGGGCCAAAGACGGTGTTCAAAGTGATGCCATCGAACTCAAGTGCCTGGCCGCGACGCACCGTTGAAATCTGCACGGCGCCAGTTGCCAGCGTCACACTGCGCATCACCAGTTGCTGGGCGGCGGTGCGCTCCAGCAGTTGTTCGACCCAGTGGATGTCCTGCAGCGGTTCCTGCAGCAGCCGCAAAGTACCGCCACACGGCAGGCCAAAGCGCGCCGCCTCTTCCTTGCTCACGCCGTAGACAATCAGGGTCGGCGTAGCCGCACTTGCATTGCCCGCCTTGCCAACGGCCTGGGTGCGTGCAATCAGGTCGTCCTCAACACAACCGCCGGATACCGAACCACTGAGCACGCCATCGTCACGAATCGCCAGCAAGGCGCCCGCCGGGCGCGGCGCACTACCCCAGGTCTCGACCACCGTGACCAACATGACGGCATGGCCCGCACGATGCCATGCCAACGCGTCACCCAGAACACGCAGGTCAAGACTTTCCATCAAGACGCACTCAACTCGCCCAGCAGCCGCTGCGCCAGCGTGGACGCCACCTGGCGCCGGTAGTTTGACGCCGTGACGGTGCTGCGCATTGGGCTGACCTGCTTTTGCACCAGTTTGCCCAACGCAGCCAGCGATTCCGCGCTGACTGCCTTATTGCACAGGGCATCGCTGCCTTCAATCAGGATCGGTTGCGAATTGGTGCCGGTCAGCGCCACACGCAGACCGGTCAGAACGCCATCGCTCATCAGCACGCGCATCGCGACACCGGCCAGAGGAAAGTCCACCGCAGCGCGCACACGAGCCTTGCGGTAGGCGCAGCGCATGCCTGCCTCCTGCGCTGGAATGCGCACGCCCGTGACCAGTTCATCGGGCAACAGCTTCAAGGGCTTGGCACCGTCATCCTGGTAAAAATCAGCGAGCGGCAGGCTGCGCGGACCGCCGCTTCCCAAGAGTTCGATGCTTGCGTCGAGCGCGATCAGTGCGGGCGCCAGGTCACCGCTCCATGCTGCATGGCAGCGCGCACCTTGCGGCGCCACGTGGCAGACATCACCCCGGTACTTGAGGCAGTAATTGTTGGACTGCCGCCACCACTGGCTCTGGTTGTAAAAGACGCAGCGCGTGTCCAGACACAGATTGCCGCCGAGGGTGGCCACACTGCGGTGACTCGGTCCGGCGACTGCGCCAGCCGCCTGCGCCAGCACCGGCAACTCAGCCAGAATCTGACTGTCGCTGGCGAGTGACTGCAGCGTCACACCCGCGCCGATCAGCCATGCTTTGCCGTCACGGCGCAGCTGCTTCAATTCTTCAATGCCGCCAAGGTCGAGCAGCATGTCCGGCGCGCCTATGCCGCGACGCAGATTGGGCATCAGATCGGTGCCACCGGCAATCACACGGGCTTGCGGATTGGAGTCAAGCAGGGCCACCACTTCACTTGTGGATTTCGGAGAGCGCAAAACAAAAGGAGTCATGGCATCCACTTCAGGCCTGCTCTTTCTTCAAGGCAGCGCTTTTGGCTGCACTGAGTTTGAGCGCACGTTTGCGCGCAATCAAAGCGTCCAGCATGCGGTCTGGCGTGGCTGGCAACTCGTGCAGGCGCAGCCCGGTAGCGTGCGCGATGGCGTTGGTCAGGGCTGGCAGAAAACCTGACAGCGATCCCTCACCGGCCTCCTTCGCGCCAAATGGACCGTTCGGATCGGGTGCTTCCACGATATAGGTTTCAATCGGTGGCGACTCGACGATAGTGGGAATGCGGTAATCCAGAAAATTGGCGCGCATGTGCAGACCCTGGTGGTACTGTGTTTCCTCGCACAGCGCTTGGCCCATGCCCATCCAGACCGAACCCTGCACCTGGCCTTCGACCGCCAGCGGGTTGATGGCGCGGCCGCAATCGTGCGCTACCCAGACCTTGACCACCTGCACCGTACCGGTGTCTTCATCCACTTCGACTTCGACGACCTGTGCCGCGTAAGAATAGCCGGCGCTCGTTCCCACAGCGGCACCACGGAACTTGCCGCCCTGCGTTTCACGCGGTGTTGACCAATGACCGCGTGCCGTAACGGTGCCACCCGCCTGCAGCGCCAGTGTGACGACTTCCTTGTAGCTCAGTAACTTGTCGCTGCCCGTGACGCCGTAGCTTTCACCGTGGCACTCGACCTGCTCCAGCGGCACGCCGAACTTGGTGGCAGCAGCCTGCAGCAGGATCTGCAACAAGGCCTTGCCGGCATTGATGGCAGCATTGCCGACCATGAAGGAGACACGCGACGAATAGGAGCCATTGTCTTTGGGTGTCACCGCGCTGTCGTTGGCGACGACGCGTAGGCGCTGCATCGACAAGCCCATGACCTCGGCCACCATCTGCGCCAGCAGCGTCGAGGAGCCCTGGCCGATGTCGGCGGCGCCTGTCAGCACCGTGATGCCGCCGTCGAAATCGAGCTTCAGATTGACCACCGCGTGCGGCTCGCCACTCCAGTGAACCGGTTTGGCCGAACCACTGGCGTAGTGTGAGCAGGCCAGCCCCAGACCACGCCCCCTGGGCATGCTGGCGCGGCGCTCGTGCCAACCAGAAGCTGCCTGCACCTTGTCAAGGCATTCCCCCAAGCCACAGGAGTTCACCTGCAGATCGTTGATGGTCCGGTGCGGAATCGTTAGCAGGTTGGCGCGACGCACGGCAAACGGATCCAGACCCAGCGTCTGTGCCATGGTGTCGAGCATGGACTCGAAGGCATGGCGCACGTCGACCGAGCCATGACCGCGCATGGCGCCGTTCGGCGGCGTGTTGGTGTAGACGCGCAACCCATAGTAGCGGCAGGCCGGCAACTGGTACATGGCGTGCAGCAAGGATCCCGCGTACAAAATCGTCACCAGGCCATAACCAGCGTAGGCACCGCCACGCTGCACCACCTCGCAGTCGACCGCCTTGATGACGCCGCTGCTTGTCAGGCCAATCTTCAGGCGCACGTCGGTCTCCGGCCGGCCCCGGTGCGTGATGAAAGACTCCTCGCGCGAAAGCTCGAGCTTGACCGTACCCTGGGCCGCGCGCGCCAGCAGCGAGGCAATGATCTCAAAATTCAGGGTCTCGGTGCGGTGCCCGAAGCCGCCACCGACAAAGGGCTTGATGACACGGATCTGGGAGGCGTCCAGGTACATGCATTGCGCCAGGATCAGATGCACGTAGTAAGGCACCTGCGACACCGTGTGCAAGGTCAGGCGGCCGCGCTCGGCGTCCCAACTCGCCAGTGACGCATTGGGCTCCATCATGGCGTGCGTCACTTCAGCGTAATGAAAGCGCTCTTCCAGCACCAGGTCTGAGGCAGCGAAGCCGCCCTCCACATCACCGAAAGTGTGGTCCACATCACGTGCAATATTGCCCGGCTGATCGTCGTGCAGTTGGAAAGCGTCGGCGGCGCGGGCGCTGGCGGCGTCATAGAAGGCAGGCAGTTCTTCCAGATCCAGCACGATAGCGTCCAGCGCCGCGCGCGCTGTGGCCTGATCCACTGCGGCGACCGCCGCAATCGGTTCGCCGCAATAACGCACGCGTCCGCGCGCCAGCGGAAATTCATTCTGCGCAATCGGGATCACGCCGTAGGGCACATCACACTCGTCTCCTGTGATGACGGCTCGCACGCCGGGCATGGCGCGCGCCCGAGTGACGTCGATGGAGCGAATCCGGGCGTGCGGCACCGGGCTGCGCAGAATCGCACCGACGAGTGCCTCGCGCGAGGGCAGGTCAGCGGTGTAGAGCGCCTGCCCCGACACCTTCTCGACGCCGTCGATCAGGGGCTGGCGCACACCCACCGCCTGGCGTGAAAGTTGGGGAGTGATAACGGTATCTATGCTGCTTCTCCCGTGGTGTGGGCCATGGCTGTGGCAGCTGCCTGAACCGATTCGATGATCTTCACGTAGCCGGTACAACGACAAATATTGCCGGACAGCGCTTCGCGAATCTGCGCTTCGCTGGGGTCAGGTTCGCGCAGCAACAGCGCTTGCGCCGCCATGATCATGCCCGGTGTGCAGAAGCCGCACTGCGTTCCCAACTTCTCGTTGAAAGCGGTCTGCAGGGCGCTCAAGCGCCCCTGCTGCGCCAACGATTCGATGGTGCTGATCTCGCTACCCTCGCAGCGACAGGCCAGCGTGATGCAGGAAAGCTGCGGCTTGCCGTCCACCAGCACGGTGCAGGCGCCGCACTCGCCGCCATCACAGCCGCGCTTGGTGCCGGTCAGGCCGAGCTGCTCGCGCAGGTAGTCCAGCAGCAAGGTGTGCTCCGATATGGCATCTTCGCGGGCCCGCCCATTGACGCTGAGTTTGACAAGTCGCTTGCTCACTGATTACTCCTTGGGCCGCAGATCACGCACGCGCACGGCCTTGCCCTGTGACCTCGGGATTTCACCCGGCAGCTTGACCACGACGTCCGTACTGATGCCAACCATGGATTTGACATGGCGGGCGACGTCGCGGGCAATCGATGGGAAAGCTTCGGCGTCGACACCGCATTGCACCTCCACCTCGATGGTAACGTGATCGAGCGTACCCTGGCGCTCAACCACCAACTGGTAATGCGGTGCAATCATGGCCCGCCCCACCAGTACCGACTCGATCTGGGACGGATAGACATTGACGCCGCGAATGATCAGCATGTCATCACTGCGCCCGGTGATGCGCAGGATGCGCAGATGCGTGCGGCCACAGTCGCAGCGCTCACTCGTGACGCGGGTGATGTCGCGCGTGCGGTAGCGCAACATCGGCAGCGCCTCTTTGGTCAGGGTCGTGATCACCAGTTCACCCGCGTCCCCCTCGGCCACCGGGGCCTGGGTCTCCGGGTCCAGCACTTCGAACAGGAAGTGGTCCTCCCAGCCATGCAGACCCGCCTGGGCCGGACATTCGCAAGCCACGCCAGGGCCCATGATTTCGGACAGACCATAGATGTCGATCGCTTTGAGTGCCAGACGCTCCTCGATTTCTGCCCGCATGGCATTGCTCCAGGGCTCGGCACCAAAAATGCCGACCCTGAGCTGGCTCTTGCGCAAATCAACGCCCTGCTGCTCGGCCACTTCAGCCATGGCCAATGTGTAGGAAGGCGTCGCGCACAGAATGTTGGCGCCCAGGTCCATGATCAGGGCAATCTGGCGCTCGGTCGAACCACCCGACATCGGGACCACCGTGGCACCGAGTCGTGCGGCGCCGTAGTGCGCGCCAAGGCCACCCGTAAACAGGCCGTAGCCGTAGGAATTGTGAATGATGTCCCCGGGCCGCGCACCCGCCGCATACATGGAGCGTGCCATCAGGCCGGCCCAATTTTCAATATCGGTCTTCGTATAGCCTACGACGGTAGCTTTCCCGGTCGTGCCGCTGGACGCGTGAACGCGTGCCACGTCTTTCAGTGAGCGGGCAAACATGCCAAAGGGATACGTATCCCGCAGATCGGTCTTGAACGTGAACGGAATGCGCCGCAAGTCCTCTGGTGTGCGTACTTCTTCCGGAACAATGCCGGCATGATCCAGGCGCTGTCTATGCAGTTCCACGTTATCGTGGGCATTGCGCAACGTCTTTCTCAGGCGATCAAACTGCAGGTCCTGCAGTGCGTCGCGTGGCAGGGTTTCAATTTGACTGTCGAAATAGCCCCCAGCATCGCTGCCGTGCCTGATTCCGACTTCTGATTGGGTGATAGCGCCCATGGTGTCTC
>CAIYGK010000530.1 GCA_903925725.1 uncultured beta proteobacterium
AACATCGTCGCTGCCGGTCTGGCGCGGCAGTGCCAGATCCAGGTCGCGTACGCCATTGGTGTGGCGCACCCGATGAACGTGACGGTCTACACCGAAGGCACGGGCGTGATTCCGGACGACCAGATTGCAGCACTGGTGAGCGAGTATTTCGACCTGCGCCCCAAGGGCATCATCCAGATGCTCGACCTGCTGCGCCCGATCTACGAAAAGACGGCCGCTTACGGCCACTTCGGCCGCGAAGAGCCCGAGTTCACTTGGGAGCGCACCGACAAGGCCCAGGCGCTAAGGGCGGCGGCAGGGCTTCCGTAATAAGTCTCAAACCTATGGGGTCTGGCGGCTTGAGTGGCCGCCACAAATAGCGCATGGAATCACACACTCGCCTCAGCCAATACGTGGTTGATGACAGTGCAGCACTTAATAATCTCGGCTGGTTTAAGAGTGGGGTGAACTAGGAACATCAGACTGGTTTCACCCAACTCACGTGCCACCGGCAAACGCGTCTCAGGCCGCCAACCCGTGTTGTCAAAGGCTTTTTCCAAGTACACCTCGGAACACGAACCTTGATAGCACGGCACACCTTGAGCATTGATGGCTTCGACGATGCGGTCGCGGTTCCAGGCGGGGGCCAACCGGTCGCTCTGCACGTATACATAGCATTTGTAGTGGGCGTGAGCAAAACCGATACTTTCTGGGAACGCAGGCACCCGCACCGCCGCGTGTGGGCGACAAGCGGCCAAGATCGCCTCGGCATTGGCCGAGCGTTGGGCCGTCCAATCCTTCATGCGGCGCAACTGGATGCGTCCAATTGCAGCCTGCATTTCCAACATGCGCCAATTGGTGCCAAAACTCTCATGCACCCAGCGGAATCCCGGTGGATGCTTGCGCTCATACACAGCCTCGTAACTCTTGCCATGGTCCTTGTAGGACCACATGGCGCGCCACATGCCTTCATCGTTCGTGGTCACCATACCCCCCTCACCGCCCGTTGTCATTATCTTGTCCTGGCAAAAACTCCAGGCGCCGATGTGCCCAATCGATCCCACCATCTGACCTTTGTAGCGCGCACCATGCGCCTGCGCGCAGTCTTCGATCACCTTGAATCCCCGCACCTTAGCCATCGCCATAATCGGATCCATGTCGCATGCCCAGCCAGCCAAATGTACACAAATCACCGCCTTGGTGCGGGAACTGAGTACCTTGGAAATAGTGTCCGCAGAAAGGTTGCCACTATTCACATCGACGTCAGCAAACACCGGTATGGCTCCTGCATTGACAACGCATGAAACACTAGCGATGAAAGTGCGTGGAGTCACCACCACCTCATCACCTGGGCCAATGCCAAGCGCCTTCAACGCCACGTCCAGCGCAAGTGTTCCATTTGATAATGCGACCGAATAGCGTGTTCTGCACCATGCAGCAAACTCTTTTTCAAACTCGCGGCACTCCGTTCCAGTCCAGTAATTGACCTTATTTGACAACACAACATCACGCACGGCATCAGCCTCTTCAACCGTGAAGCTAGGCCAAGGAGAAAACAGAGTATTCAGCATTGAAATTCCAAAAAGTCGTTATCGCACGCACCGCACCATCAACCGCGCCGGATTGCCCGCCACCGTCGTGCAGGGAGCCACATTTCTTGTTACTACGGCACCCATGCCCACCAATGCGCCGCGCCCTATCACCAACGGAGCACCAGTCTTACCTTGGCGCAGGACGGCGCCACTGCCGATATAGGCATGGTCTTCTACGACCACATTGCCATTGCAATGAACCCCCGGCGCAAAGGTAACAAAGTCACCAATCACACAGTCATGCTCCACGTAGCTGTAAAGGTTTGCGTGGAAATGCTGACCGATGCGGATATTGCTGGTCAGCGTGACAAACGGAGACAGCACCGCGCCGGGCCCCATCTGCACATCATCCATCACTACCACGTTGGCTGCTCGAACATCAAAAAATTCCACATCATCGGCCTCGCAGCGCATCGCCAGCTTTTCACGCACGGCACTGTTAGCAATTGCGATACTGATGTGGCGCGAGACAGCAGGTTCGGCCAACCATTGTGTGTAGGTGAGCACCCGGTGGCCGTTGAGTTCTGGCCCAGGTGGATGGTCATCGACAAATACCAGATCCCAAGGCTGGTCCTCAGCCTGTTGCAACTGTTGAAGCGCCAAAGGCAAGATGCCCCGTCCGCACCCGCTGGCACCAAAAATAGCGAATCGTTTCATGCGGCTCTTCTCATTGTCTTTGGTTCACGACGCGCCACCCGTGAACTTACCCATTGTCGCCTCGCCAGCAGCGCTGATACCCTCGCGCACCAGCACCTTGCGCATTGTCAACCACAGTATTTTTATGTCCAACCACAAAGAGTTATTGTTGACATACCACACATCCAACTTGAACTTCTCTTGCCAGCTCAACGCGTTGCGACCGTTGACCTGCGCCCAACCGGTGATGCCAGGGCGTACTTCATGACGGCGCGCCTGCTCGGGCGAGTACAGCGGCAAATACTCCATCAACAGAGGGCGTGGGCCCACCAAGCTCATGTCGCCTTTGAGCACGTTCCACAACTCGGGGAGCTCATCCAGACTGCTGGCACGCAGGACGCGGCCAAACTTGGTGAGCCGATCCGCATCCGGCATCAACTGGTCATCCGAGTCGCGTGCGTCCGTCATGGTGCGGAATTTGACCATCTTGAATGGCCTGCCGTTCAGCCCTGGGCGAATCTGGCGGAAAAAAATCGGGCTACCTAACTTACGGCGAACCTGCCAGCTCAAAACAATGAGCGGCAAGCAAAGCAGCAATAATCCTAAAGTGGTCAGGACCAGATCAAAAAAGCGTTTCATTTTTTCGCTCCTTCCACCCAATCCGCCCACCTGTCCGCCAGTAGTGCGCGGTCGAATTCCATTTTGGCAAGTGCATAGCCGCGCTTTCCCATGGTCTTGAGAGCGACTCGGTCCGCTGCGGCTTGTTCCAGCGCGTCGGCAAAGGCTGCAGGGTTATCGGGCGGCACGGCGAAGCCACAACGGTGCTGCGAAATCATCTCAGCCAGCCAACCCGGATAGTTGTTTAGAACCGGCACACCAGCGGCAATGTAGTCAAAGAATTTATTGGGTGAAGTGCCGTAATAAAACGCAGGCACATTGGCCAAGCACTGCAGTCCCACGTCACTGGCAGCCATCAGACCCGCCAGTCGGGTTTTGTTGACTGGTTCGTGAAACACTACATTGTCCAGCCTCTCTCGATCAGCACGTGCCTGTAGACCAGGTTTGAGCTTCCCCTGACCGATCAACAACAGCTTGATATCGTTACGGCCACGGCGCTTCAGTTGGGCAGCGGCGTCCAGCACGGCATCAAGTCCATTGGCAATGCCGTGAGTGCCGGCAAAGACGGCCAACAAGTCAGTCACTCCCACCTGCGTGGGACGCCAAGGCTCCACCTCGTCAGAGAAAATTCCGAGATCACATCCGTTGGGTACCAACGCAATTCGCTCACTCGACACCCCCAGCCGCTCAATGCCTTCCACAATGCCAGGCGACAAACCAATAAGTCGATGGGCCGAGCGGTAGCTCGCCCACTCCAGCATAGACATAGCCCCCAACACCAAAGGGTTGCGAATCACGCCCATCGCTCTTGGTAGCTCTGGCCAAAGGTCACGCACTTCAAATACAAATGGCTTGCCGCGCAGCCAGCGCGCAAATATTCCGGGAATGCCGGCGGTAAGCGGTGTTGTCGTTGCAAATAACACGTCATATTGCTCGGTAAATGCTAAACCGATGCTATGCAAGGCAAACCTAAGAAATGTTAGGGCCCGTTTGAACAAGCCGTCACTATTGGAATAGGCTAGGTCAAATTCGATAATCTCGATGCCGTCGACCAAACCACGCCTTCCCCCCTGCGCAAACGGCATACTCAGCCCAGTTTCACCCCCGCCATAGCTTCCGCACACCATAGTGACCTGATGCCCACGCGCCACCAAGCAGCGAGCCATTTCGTAAGAGCGAATGCCGACCGAGCCCTTGGGCGTTGAAAAATGCTGATGAAAATAAAGAACCTTCATGCTATCCAGCGGTACTCCGTCGTAATCGTGCCTGGCTGCTGAACTTCGATCTCCAGCACTGGCACGGAGGTTCTCTCATGATAATGGCGCGACTCCCAACCTTCGACCAATTCGCAGCGAACGATGGGCATGCGGGCCTCTACCGTCAGGACATGCGATCCATCCCTATTGATCAGGCGTTGGCCCTCGAGCCGCCAGTCGCTTGGTGCAACACGCCATCGCAGCACAGCCTTACGCGAGAAGCCAGCTACCTCGTCCACTACCCGCAGATGCGAGTCGCCCAAGCTAACGCGACGAAGGTGACTGGCCCGCTGCCCGTCACGATAGCTTGCTGCAAAGTGCGTGCTCTCTACGTCTTGCGTCAGTGGCTCGACGGACGACGTTTTGAGCCAATCGCCAAACAAAAATCGACTCAAGCGCGGCATCTGGTCGCGGTCGTCAAACTGCACGGTGTTGTGGCTACCGAATCGTTCAGCAGTTCGCGCAAGTGCACGGTTATGGCAGCTACTTCTGTGCCGACCAACTTAACCGTACCGGCCTGTACCGCCTCAGGGCGCTCTGTCGTGCTACGCATCACCAACACGGGTTTGCCAAGCGAGGGGGCTTCTTCCTGAATACCACCTGAGTCGGTCAAAATAATGTAAGAGCGATTCATGAGGTAGACGAAGGGCAGGTAGTCCAACGGCTCGATTAGATGAATGTTGGGGGTTCCGGCCAGCAGTCGGTTCACGGGCTCGCGCACATTGGGGTTCAGGTGCACTGGATAGACGATATCGACAGCAGGGACTGCTTTGGCCGTCTCGGCTAGAGCCTGACAAATGCGCTCAAACCCATCACCAAAACTTTCTCGACGGTGACCCGTCACTAGCACAATGCGCCTGTCCTGGGGCAAGAATGAAAACTGTGATGCTAAGCGTTGCCGAAGATCCGAGTCACGCTTGAGCTTGTCGACCACAATAAGCAATGCGTCAATGACGGTGTTGCCCGTGACAACGATGTTGCTGGCCTGAACGCCCTCATTTTTCAGGTTCTGACTTGACGACTCCGTCGGCGCGAAGTGAAAGGTCGCCAGAGCTCCGGTAAGTTTGCGGTTGGCCTCTTCAGGCCATGGAGAATAGAGGTTTCCTGTACGCAGACCTGCCTCGACATGCGCGACTGGAATCTGCTGGTAGTAAGCGGCAAGGCTGGTGGCAAAGGTCGTTGCGGTGTCTCCGTGAACCAGAACGATGTCTGGTTTGAAGTGAGAAAAAACTACCTTCATTCCCTGCAATATGCCGGTCGTGACGTCGGTCAGATCCTGCCTCGGCTTCATGATATTGAGGTCAAACTCGGGCTGAATGTCAAAAAGAGCCAATACTTGATCGAGCATCTCTCGGTGCTGACCCGTCACACAGAGCTTGGCTTCAAACCTTGAATCGGCAGCCAGTGCTAAAACTAGCGGCGCCATTTTGATGGCCTCTGGGCGAGTGCCAAAGACGGTTAGAACTTTGAGTTTCATGTTGGAATTTTTGCTCTTCATGGTGCCACAGCGTGATCTTTGGCCGCATCGCGGACCGGAGCGACTGCCCTAACAAACTTTTTCAGCTTGGGCCGGAAAGGCACTATCAGCCTTTGGAGCGCCTCATGGAAGAGCGCAACGAAGCGACCTTGGCCGCGACATCGGGATTGGCGCACGCATTGCGCCACGCCTGCCGGATGAAGACAAAGAGCAGCAACGCAATGCTCGTGGCCAGTGTTGTAATGAGCGCAATCATGGCCTTCCTTGGCTTGGATTTCTTCTCGGGCGGCTGGGCCAAGTCCAACACTTGAATCTCAGCGCCTTCACGACTTTCGTCCACGCGCGCCACCTCATACTGTTTAGCAAAGAGTTCAAACAAGGTCTCGTGGTATTTGAAGTCTCGGAACTTCGCGATGTAGTCACTTTCACCACTATTGGCACCGGCAGTTGGCTCTTCCTTTTCAGCACTGGCCATTTGACGACGCATAGCTGCCAATTCGGTCTGCGCCTGTTTGAAGTCGGGCGCGAACTCGGTCAAGTAGCCCCTCATGCTTTCCAATCTAATTTCCTGAGCCGTGATGCTAGCCTTGAGCTTAGCCAAGCCTTCCACCGCCGCCACCGGGCTCGCCTTAAGCGCGCTGCTATTGACTCCGCTGGCTTTCAGTGCCTGTTCGGCCTTGATCAGGTTGTCTTTGGCATTGACAAGTTGCTTTTCAAAGAACAGGCGACGTTGTTGGGCTTCAGTGACGGCCAAGCGGTTAAGCAGTTTACTCAGTTCTTCGACGTAGGCATTTGCCAACTGGGCTGCCAGTTGGGGCGCTGTGTCGCTGACGTCGATAGTGATAAGCCCATCTTTGCCAGCGGCGATTTGAACATTGCCATCCAATATCCTGCGCGCGTCTTCGCGAAACTTGGTCTCGTAACGTTCCATCAGTTTGAAACGATCAACCAGCGCGTCTTGCACACTGCGGCTTTTGAGGAAGGCGACATATTGGTCGGCCGGATTTTTCAGGCCACTTGCTGCGCCCGCCAGGCCACCCAAAGCACCCAAGCTTGACAGCATGGCGGCGGCACCACTTTGCTGTTGCTGGGGCGGCATGAATTTGGTGCTGGCGGTAAAGGTGGGGGCGATGGCGAATGTGATGGCCAGGGCGATGAGCCCGGCCGCCAATGGGCCCAACACTAGGAGGCGCAGGTTGTCGGCTACCACTTGCAGAAGGTCTAGGAGGCTGATTTCATCGTCTTCAGGGGACATGGATTGGCGCGCTTCGCTCGCTATGGCGGGCACTGGGGGAGTGACAGACGGGGGATTGGTGGTTTCGGTCATGGATTTGGAACTGTGTTATCAATTTTCCGCGACTTCTCGCTTGAGCAGTTCGATTTCGGCTTCGAGCATCTCATACTCTTGAATTTTGCGCTTCAAAAAGCGCTGGGTCAGGGCGGCTTTTTCGGTAATGCCGCGTGGCGTCAGCAGGTAGGCGTAGTTCAGTTTTCGGTTGCTGGTGCGGAAGTTTTCCATCTTCACCAGGCCTTTGTCAAGCAAGGCGTTCAGGCAGAAATTGGTTTTGCCCAAGCTGACGCCCAGCGACTCGGCCAGTTTGCGCTGGTTGATGTTTGGGGTGGACTCGAGCAGGCGCAGCACCTTGAGGTGCGTCTCGTCATGCAGCGAAAGGTTTTTGTACATAAGTGTTTTGACACGCTACCGCCATGCCGTGTGTACACCATCGGCAGGCGCAGGGGACAGAATTTTCAGAAATCTGCACTGCTAAAACAGCAGTTCAAAATTTGAACGAACTATAACATCGCTTTAATGCGAACTAGTAGTTCGTTCCATTAAAACAAATACATATCAAGTGACGCCGAGGTCGAACTTGTTCCATCGAAATACCACCGGCGATGCGTTTATCTCTGCGATGCCTTTGAGGATGCGTTCTTTCAGATCTTCTTTGGACGTG
>CAIYGK010000531.1 GCA_903925725.1 uncultured beta proteobacterium
CGCTGGCCTTGTCGCTGATGCACGAACTGATTCAGCACGACTGGCTGGACCACGACTACCTGACCCGCTACACACTGGGCTGGGACTTGCTGCGCAGCCGCGCCCTGCAGTGGCCGCCCGAGCGCGCAGCCCTCATCTGCGGCATTGCACCCGAGCAGATTCGCGCACTGGCCAAAGACTACGGCGCCTGCGCTGCCAGCGGTGAGCCCGCTGCCATCCGCCTGAACTACGGCATGCAGCGCGCGCATGGCGGCGGCAATGCGGTTCGCCTGATCGCTGCGCTGCCAGCGCTGATCGGTGCCTGGCGCAACCGTGCGGGTGGTGTTCTGCTGTCAAGTTCAAGCAGCTTTCCAATCCAGCGCGCCGCATTGCAGCGGCCCGACCTGCTTGGCGGCCGAAGCCCACGCACGATCAACATGAGCACCATCGGCAACGACCTGCTGCGAGCGGCCAGCAAGGACTTCGGCCCTGCCATCAAGGCGCTGATCGTTTACAACAGCAACCCCGTCGCGATTGCGCCAGACTCTGCCAGGGTGGTGCAGGGCTTTGAGCGCGACGATCTGTTTACCGTGGTGCTGGAACACTTCCAGACCGATAGCGCCGATTACGCCGACTATGTACTGCCCGCCACCACACAACTGGAGCACTGGGACGTGCACATGAGCTACGGCCACACCGATGTGCTGCTCAATCGCCCAGCGATTGCACCGATGGGACAGGCCAAGCCGAACGCGCAGATCTTTCGGGAACTGGCGCAGCACATGGGCTTTGATGAACCCTGCTTCAACGACGACGATCTGACACTGTGCCGCATGGCGTACGGCGCGGCGGTCGATTTTGAGGAGTTGCTGGAGAAGGGCTTTGCCACTCTGAAATTGCCCGATGCGCCGTTTGCCCAGGGCAACTATCCAACGCCCTCGGGCAAGTGTGAGTTCTTCAGTGCCCGGCTCGCCGCCCAGGGTCTGGACGGACTGCCCGACCATGTGACGAATCACGAGCCTTTCAACTCATCTGCTGACTATCCGCTGGCCATGATCTCGCCACCCGCGCGCAACTTTTTGAACTCCAGTTTCGCCAACGTCGACAGTCTGCGCGCGCTTGAAGGCGAGCCGCTGCTGGAGATGCACGCCGATGATGCTGCGGCGCGCGGCCTGCAAAACGGCGACACGGTGCGCGTTTTCAACCAGCGCGGCGTCTACCGCTGCAAGCTCAAGATCTCCAGGCGAGCACGCGTTGGCGTCGTCAATGGCCTGGGTGTCTGGTGGCGCAAGCACGGACTCGATGGCAGCAATGTGAACCAGCTCACCAGCCAGGCCCTGACCGACATCGGTCGCGCGCCAACCTATTACGACTGTCTGGTGCAGGTGGAAGCAGATTCCCGGATCGACGAACTCACCGACTCCAAAGCGCGTGCATTGGGATAGCCCACAGTTGCTCACCAAAACGCAGTACCTGGTCACCGGTGTAAAGCACCAGCCCTCGGAAAGGGACATTGGCCGCAAGCATGCGATCACGAAACCACGATAGATGCCTGAAACTATCAAGGCTTGGCGATGAACCGGCTTTGACTTCAATGCCGATGGTCGTGCCGTCCGGCGTTTCAATTACAAAGTCAATTTCCCGCTGCTCACGATCGCGGTAATGCGTCAGGCTGTGCGGATCGTCTTGCGCTTCCAACAGGGCCGCAAGCTGGGCGAAAACAAAGCCCTCCACCAACTTGCCACTCTGATCGGCATTCAAACGCACTTTGTCATAGCGCCAGTCCAGCAAACTCGCGACCATACCGGTATCGGTCATTACCAGTTTGTCTTGCTTGCTGATCCGGTCGTAATCCGTTTTCGCCCAAGGTCGAATGCGTTCCACCAGAAACAGCGACTCCAAGGCGTTGATATACGACTCTATGGTTGGTCGAGCCAAGGCCAACTGCCCGCCCAACGCACTGATGTCCATCAATTTGCAGGACCATGCAGCCAGCACTTGCAGCAACTTGGCCATACTGTCTTTGCGACGAATGTGCGCGATGTCTTGCAGGTCACGCACCATCAGGGCAGCGATGTAATCCTGATGCCAACGCCGCACTCCCCTGTCACTGAACGCCTGTATTTCAGGGTAACCGCCCCGCATGGCTTGCAGCAACACCGCATCTTTACCTGATACGCCAGGCGTGGCTTGACCCCCTCCAGTCATGCCAGACCAATCCTCACGAACGGCACGATCTAGCAAGCTCGGCATCACGCCTGCCATTTCACCTGCAGTAAAGGGTCGTAGTCGCTGGTGCGCGACGCGCCCGGCAAGCGACTCGTTGACGCCCGCAATCGATTGGATATTGGCCGAACCGGTCAGCAAGAAGCGCCCTGGTTTTTGATTTTCGTCGACGTCCTTCTTGATCGCTGTCAGCAGGGTTGGCGCACGCTGAATCTCGTCAATCACCATCAAACCATCCCCGTGCACCACAAAACCGTGTGGATCCGCATTCGCAGCTGCCAATAAGGCCACGTCGTCCAGCGTACGGTAAATCACACCGGCATCAGGCTGAATCATCCTGGCCAACGTGGTCTTTCCACACTGTCGTGCCCCAGTCAAAATGACCACCCGTCGGGTTCGCAATGCTTCCAGTACGCCAGCGGCTTTCCAGCGGGAAATTGCTTGTCCGGGGACGAAATTGAAGGGGCTAGCGGGCGTCAGCATAGGTCGCAATAGCAATAAGTCAATGTCCGCTATTTTATAACCAACATGTCCGCGATTTTAAACTTTGAAACAACAATATCGAACCAACCTCAAACTCAACTCCGACACATGCTCACATGCCCAGGAACCCTCAGCGCACCACTGCGTGCGCCAGCACGAAGGCCGCGATGGCCGCCGTATCGGCCAGGTCCAGCTGCGCCAGACCCGGCGTCACGCTTTGCTGCACTTCGGCCTTGGGCGGCGTGTCGCTGGCAATGGCCAGAATACCGGGCCAGTCAGGCCACAGGGTCTTGGTGCCCACTTCAGCACGCCAGACTTCAATCTTCGGAAAATTGCCGTGCTTGAAGCCTTCGATCAGCACCAGATCACAGTCCATCATGCGGTCCAGCAGGTAGTCCAGCGAAGGCTCGCTCGCGCCGCGCAACTCGTGCATCAAGGCCCATCGGTCGTTGCCCAGCAGCAGCACTTCCTTGCAACCTGATTCACGCAGGCGGTAGGAGTCCTTGCCCGGGCGGTCGATGTCGATGTTCTTGTGGCTGTGCTTGATCAGGGACACACGCAGTCCGCTACGCGTGAGCTCGGGCACCAGTCGCTCCAGCAGCGTGGTCTTGCCCATGCCGGAATGTCCGGCGATACCGAAAATCTTCATTGTCTGGATTTCACTTTCTTTGCCCACCGATGGGTCCGATTGGCAGCATTCTGCACTGCCCGAGGCAGTCCTTACTATCCTGTGGCCTCTTCGTGGACAATGCGGCGATGAGCCCGCAAGACTTCATCGCCAAGTGGGGCGCGCCCGACGGTGTGCCGGGTCCGGCCTTTGCGCTCAACGAAGAGCAGGGCGCGCAAAGCCATTTTCTGGACCTTTGTGAACTGCTGGACGTGCCCAAGCCCGGCAGCGCCAAGGACTATCTGTTTGAAGAAAAAGGCGCAGTCATTGGTGGACGCACGGGGTATGCCGATGTCTTCATGCGCGGTGTCTTTGTCTGGGAGAACAAGGCACCGGGAGGCAATCTGGATGCAGCGTTCAGGCAATTGCTGGCCTACAGCTTTGCCATGTCCAGTCCACCCATTCTCGTGGTGTCTGATCGACTCACGATTCGTATCCACACGCAGTTCACAGGGCATCCAACGCAGACTCACTTGATCAGACTTGAAGAGCTTGATCAGCCCGACAAACTGGCCCTGCTTAGAAGAATATGGAACGAGCCTGAGAGCTTCAAGCCGAGAGAAACCAGTCGTGACATCACGGAAGCTGCGGCTCGCAACTTTGCCGACCTCGCAAAAAGTCTGCAGTCGCGCCCAACCGGGTCGGTTGAAGCCGATCAGGATTCGCGAAATCGTGCCAAACAGGTCGCCCATTTTCTGACGCAATGTCTGTTTTGCTTCTTTGCCGAGGACGTAGGGCTACTGCCTGGGCGAATGTTTGAAAGATTGGTCAAGAACAAGCAGATTCCGCCAGAGCGTTTAACGCAAGGTCTGACTGAGTTGTTTGCAACCATGGGCAAGGGTGGCCTTTACGGCGTGGACGACATTCCCCGTTTCAACGGCAACCTGTTCATGACGATTGACATCCCGCAACTCAGCGCCGCCGATGTCGCCGAACTGCGCAAAGCCGCCAGTCTCAACTGGAGCGCGATCGATGTCTCGATTATTGGCACACTGTTTGAACGTGGCCTCGACCCCGACAAGCGCAGTCAGCTCGGCGCGCACTACACCGACACGGCGACGATTGACCGCCTGATCGACCCCGTACTAAGGCGGCCTTTGCTGGAAAAGTGGGATTTGATTGCACAGGAAATGCACCGACTTATGGCCAAGAGCAAGCTCAGAAGACGTGCTGCGTATACGGCCGGACGTCGCTACTTCAAAGCGACAGCGGGCGATGCTTCGTTCCAGAAAACCGAAGCAATTTTTCACGACTGGCTCGAATCTTTGAAGAACTACCGGGTACTGGACCCGGCATGTGGCAGCGGAAACTTCTTGTACCTTGGCCTCAAGTGCCTGAAAGACATTGAGCTCAAGAGTCATCTGGAAGCGGCCGCACTTGGGCTGGATCGGCAGAACGATCTGGTGACCGGTCCGCACAACGTACTTGGCATCGAACTCAATGAATACGCCGCAGAGCTGGCCCGCGTCACAGTGTGGATCGGGGAACTGCAATGGCGCACCGCGCACGGCTACGAGTTCAAGACCAACCCGGTGCTGGAGTCGCTGGACCACATCGAGTGCCGCGATGCGCTGCTGCAAAGACCGGCCTCTGCCCCACCTTCTTCGGGTGTAGCCGAAGCCACCTGGCCCAGAGCCAACGTGGTCATCGGCAACCCGCCGTTTTTAGGCGACAAGATGATGCGCTCGGAGCTTGGCGGCAGCTATACCGACACCCTGCGAACAGTCTACAAAGACCGAGTCCCCGGTGGTGCTGATCTGGTCATGTTCTGGTTTGAAAAAGCAAGAGCCCAGATTGAAGCTGGCGACCTGGAAGCGGCAGGACTGGTATCGACCAACTCCATTCGCCAACGCGGCAATCGACCTGTCATGGAACGCATCCAACAGAGCACCCGCCTATTCGAGGCCTGGGCCGACATGCCTTGGGTGAATGAAGGTGCAGCCGTCCGCGTTTCATTGGTGTGCTTTGGAAAGGCGACGCAGAGCGCACGACTTGATGGTGCCGATGTGCAACAGTTGTTCCCCGACCTGAAAGCGCAGGCAGCAGGATCCGACGCAGTGGACCTGACAAAGGCACAGTCCCTTTCCGAGAATGCCGACACTTCCTATTTCGGGCTCTGCCTGGCCGGACCGTTCAAAGTTTCGGCGCAAACTGCCTCTGAGTGGCTGCGTTCACCGAATGTGAATGATCGTCCTAACAGCGAAGTACTCAAGCCGATTTACAACGGGTCGGACATTACTCGTCGCTGGTCCGGCAATTGGACCATCGACTTCGGCGCGCGCATGACAGAGACTGAGGCTGCTCAGTTTGAACGGCCATTTGAGTTCACGCTGGAGCACGTTTATCCGGTCCGCAAACTCAACAATCGACCCAGTCGCGCCAGGTATTGGTGGCGTCACGGTGAATCGCGCCCGGGGCTACGCAACAAGCTTGCTGGCGTTCTTCGCTACATCGCCACCGTCGAGACAGCGAAGCACCGTTTCTTTGTCTTCTTTCCTATCAGTGTGGCACCGGAGCACAGCCTGATCGTCATCCCCCGCGCCGACGACACGACGTTCGGCATGCTGTCAAGCCGGATACACGTCCTCTGGGCTCTGGCTCGCGGCGGACGCATGGGTAAAGGCAATGATCCACGCTACAACTCCCTGGCCGCGTTCGAGCCTTTCCCCTTCCCCATCGGCCTGACACCTGCCGACACGGCGCATCAGCAAACGGAGCAGGTCGAGGGCGGTGCCCTGATTCCGGCCAGGCTTTCCGACGACCAGCAGCGCAAGGCCATCCAGATAGCCACAGCCGCAAAGAAGCTGAACGACCTGCGCGAAGCGTGGCTCAACCCGAAAGAGTGGACGCACAAGGTACCGGAAGTCACGCCGCTGGGCATGAGCCAGTCGCCCTACCCTGATCGTGTTGAACCCAAACCCGGCATCAGTCAGGACGATCTGAAGGCGCTGCAAAAGCGCACGCTCACCAACCTGTACAACCTGCGACCGCAGTGGCTCGTGATGGCGCACCAGCAGCTTGACCTGGCCGTGGCACAAGCGTATGGCTGGAGCGACTACAGCGCCGACATGCCCGATGAAGAAATCCTCAAGCGCCTGCTGGCGCTGAATCTGCAGCGCTCGGCACTTCTTTTGCCGCTTCATACAAATTGAAGATCTGATTGCCAATTTGTAAAACAGGGATCGTTTGTCACTGGGCGACAATGGAAACAGGTTGACCCACGATCACGACCTCGAGCACGCTCCGGCCAACTTCAACCGCGCTTTTGCCATCGGTATTGCGCTGAACGCCGTCTTTGTCGCCATCGAAGCCTTTTACGGCTGGCGCGTCAACTCGCTGGCGCTGCTGGCCGACGCCGGGCACAACCTGAGCGACGTGGCCGGCTTGGTGCTGGCTTGGGGCGGCGCGCTGGCGCTCAAAGTCAAGCCCGACGCACGCCACACTTACGGCTGGAAGCGCGCCACCATTCTGGCCGCTTTTGCCAATGCGCTCCTGCTGCTGATGGCCATAGGCGCGCTGGCCTGGGAAGCCATCGGGCGTCTGCTATCGGCGCAAGTGACTGTGCACGATCAGGGCGTCACCATCATGCTGGTGGCCGGGGTCGGCATCGTCATCAACACGGTCACCGCCCTGCTGTTCATGCGCGGGCGAGAGAGCGACCTCAACGTTCGCGCCGCCTTTGTGCACATGGCGGCCGATGCGCTGGTGTCGGCCGGTGTGGTGATTGCCGGCGCCTTGACACTGTGGCAGGGCTGGGTCTGGCTGGATCCGGTAGTGAGTCTGGGCATTGCGGCGGTGATTCTGTTGGGTACCTGGGACCTCTTCAAACAGTCATTGCATCTGCTTTTCGACGGCGTTCCCGACAGCGTGGATCCGCTGGCCGTGCAGGCCTGCCTGGCGGCGCTGCCGGGCGTGACGCTGGTGCACGACCTGCACATCTGGGCCATGGGTACTTCGCAGATTGCGCTGACCGCCCACCTGGTGATGCCACAGGGTC
>CAIYGK010000532.1 GCA_903925725.1 uncultured beta proteobacterium
AGCAGCGCCGAGGGTGTATTTGAATTGATGCTGGAACTGGCCAGAACGCAAGGTACCGCCTTCATCGTCGTCACTCACGATGAATCGCTGGCTGCGCGTTGCGCTCGCCAGGTGCGATTGGTGGGCGGCGTGCTCTGGGGCTGATCGCAGTCACCTGCTGCCATGAGCCTCTGGATCGATACCCACTGTCACCTTGATGCGATCGAGTTTGCAAGCGATGTGCAGGCGGTACGTGCGCGCGCCGCTGCCGCTGGCGTCGCACATTGCGTTCTACCTGCGGTTTGCGTCGCGAATTTTTCTGCGGTGCGCCGCTTGGCACAGGAGAGTGCAGACAGCTACGCGCTGGGCATTCACCCGATGTATGTGGCGCAGTCGCAAGACGCAGATCTGGCCCTGTTGGATGCGGCTTTGCAGCAGCATCGCGCGGACCCAAAGCTCGTGGCGGTGGGTGAAATCGGCCTCGACTACTTTGTGCCTGAGCTTTGCGAGAGTCCCTTTCGCGAGCGTCAGGAGTATTTCTACACCGAGCAGTTGAAGCTCGCGCGCAAGCATGAGTTGCCGGTGCTGTTGCATGTGCGCCGCTCGGTTGATCGGGTGCTCAAGGGATTGCGCGCCCATGCCGATGGCAAGGTCTGGTGTGGCATTGCGCACGCATTCAATGGCGGTGAGCAGCTGGCGCAGGCCTTCATCGCCTTGGGCTTGAAGCTGGGCTTTGGCGGCGCTGTGACTTTTGAGCGTGCTCTGCAGCTCAGGCGCCTGGCGGTGTCATTGCCGCTGGAGTCGATGGTTCTGGAGACCGACGCGCCCGACATGCCGCCGCGCTGGCTGTACCGGAGCGCGGCGCAGCGCGTTGGTAGCCTCAAGCAGGCGCGCAACGAGCCCTCTGCGTTACCGCGCATCGGGATGGAACTGGCCCGGCTGCGCGGCATGGAAGTGTCAGAACTGGCGCATGCCACAAGCATGAACGCGCTGGCCGCTTTGCCCGGTTTGGTGCTTCATAGCAGGTAAACCTGAGTTGGCTATGATCCCCGGTTCGCGATGCCTGCAGCGGGGCGGCGCCACCGATCAACTTCAACATGCCAATACGTATCAAATTTCTTGCAATCCTGCTGAGCACAGTACTGCTGGCGACTTGCGGCGGCGGTGGCTCCGCATCGACGCCGGTCACACAGGTCACGCCGGTCAATACGGCACCGCTTGCCAACGCTGGCGTCGCGCAAAGCGTCCTGACCGGGACCCTGGTCACGCTCGACGGCAGTGCCAGCTCGGACGCCAACAATGACGTGTTGACTTATGCATGGTCGATCAGCTCCAAACCAGTCGGCAGTGGCGCCGCTTTGCTCTCACCCACCTCGGTCAAGCCCACTTTCACGGCAGACGTGGCTGGCACTTATGTTGCGTCGTTGACTGTGAACGATGGCAAGCTGAGCAGCAGCCCGGCGACCGTCAGTGTGACGGCGACGGTTGGGAATATTGCGCCTGTGGCGAATGCTGGTCCAGCGCAGAGTGTCGCTGCGGGAACGCTTGTAACGCTGGATGGCAGTGCCAGTTCGGAC
>CAIYGK010000533.1 GCA_903925725.1 uncultured beta proteobacterium
ATATAAGACACCGCCATTTTCATCGGCATGGTGACGATGTCCACCACAGTAACTGGTAATGGCACCATGAACAGCATGAAGAACAGCGCAAACCATTGCGCCTTGAGGGCTGCCGTGCCACGCAGTAGCAAGAGCAAGCTCACCAAGAGCCAAATGACCGAGCCAATTTCAAGCAACAGGATGTCTTGCGAACGTCCTATGGCATACAGCATCAGACCAAAGATGAAGATCGGCCAACCCCAACTGCTGGTGGGCTTGTTCTGTGCCGCAAGTTCCATGGCGTGCCAGTTGCGATACAGCAGCCAGACACTGATACCCAGCACGATGGGGCCGTGCATTTGCTCGTCAGAACTCCAGATGCCGGTGAACAGGTCGTAGAGGCTGGGTAGGTACAAGGCGGCCAGGCCCAGGATGATGGGGAGCCAGTTGACAAGGGGCATGGATGCCGGATCGGGTCCGGCATGACAAGTGGGGGTGGATTGCCGCGCTTCGCTCGCAATGACGGGAGGGGCACCAGCAATGTCGGGGGGCTTATCCATCGTTGAGCACGGAACCCACCAGCGTTACGCCGCCTTCTTGCAGCCGACGCGCCAGCAGGGCTACGTTGGGCAGCAGGCTTTTGTTCTTGCGTGCCAGCAACAGCGCGGCGCCGGCGCGGGCGGCGATGATTTCGGCATCAGAAAAGTCGCCCCCGGCCGGGGTGTCAATGATGATTACGTCAAACTGCTGCGCGGCGCTGCCCAGCAACTGGCCAAATTCCGGGCGGCCCAGCAGTTCTTGCGGATTCGGCGGCACGGCACCCGTGGGCAGCACGGTGAGGCCCGGCAGGTTGGGCACGGGCAGGGCGGCTGCTTCAAGGGATGTGCGGCCGGCCAAGATGCCAGACAGGCCCGCGCTCTTGCCCAATTTGAACAGGGCATGTTGACCCGCCCCGGGTGCGGCCCGCAGGTCGGCGTCAACTAACAAGGTGCGCTGCCCCTGCTGGGCAAACACTATTGCAAGGTTGGCAGCAATAAAGCTGCGGCCATCGCCCTTGCCGGGGCTCACTACCGCCAGTACTTTGTGCAGTGCATCGGTGTTAAACCAGCGCAGCATGAGTTGGCTGCGCACGGCGCGCAGGTTCTCGCCGATCGCGCTAAAGGGCTTGTAGGCTGCCACAAGGTCAGGGCTCAGGCTGGTGTCTTGCTGCGCCAGGTAGGTGTAGTCAAATTGCCTGGCCAGAGCGAAGTCGATGTCGTCCTTGGTGAGCAGCTTCAACGCAAGGGCGGCGTCACCAAATTGAATCTGGTGCTGGCGCTGGTGCTCCATGATCAGGCTTGCGTCTGTGCCGCTGAGGCGGCCAGCCGACACCAAGATGTCGCCAATGGAGCGTCGGGTGCCTGGTGTGACGACCGTATTCATGCGCGTACCCTCCGCGGCCAGCGCTTCAGCCAAGCCGTGAGCCACGATTTGAGCGACGGCTTGCGCGGGGCGGCCGCATAACCGATGCTGCCCAGCACCGGCAGTTCCAGCGCTATTGCTAGGTCTTGTGCTGATCGCACATAGCGCTGGCTTAGCTCCAGCATCAGCGCCAGGCCGACACCCAACAAGGTACCCAAAAAGATGGAAACCAAGACGTTCAAAAACACGCGTGGCTTGGACGGCTCTGTAGGCGCAGAGGCTGGGTTGAGCACCAAGATGTTGGTCTGGTTGGTCTGGCTCTCGATGTTGGTTTGCGAGGCGCGTTGGCTCACCATCTCAAAAGCGCGCTGGGCCGATTCAATGTCGCGCCGCAATACATTGAGTTCGTCGCGTTGCTTGTTGATTTTTAGCACGCGGCTTTTTTGTGTGGACAGTGCGCTCTTGAGCTGCTTCTCGCGCTGTTTGCCTACCTGGTAAGTGGTCTCGATCGAACTGGTGATTTTGCGGGTTTCAGCTTCCAACTGGGTCTTGAGTGTGGCCAGCTCGGACTCGGTGCGTTGGGTCTGCGGATGGTTTTTGCCCAGGTTGATATTGCTCTCGGTCAGCTTGGCTTCTACCCGAGCAATGTCCATCTTCAGGCCGTTGATCAGAGAGCTTTGCATCACCTCGGCCACGGTGTCGGCCTTGGCGTTTTGGCGCTTGCTCTGGCTGTCGGTGGTCAGCCCCTCGATGCCGGTGAGTTGGCTTGAGGTCTCGTTGAGCTTGGCGGTTTCAAAGTCGAGCCGCTCGTCGATGGAGGTGATGCCATTTTTTTGCTGGTACGCGGAAAGTGCTTTTTGTGCAATTTCAAGCTTTTCGCGTGCCGTTTTGGTTTGGGCATCGAAAAAAGTGGCATATTGACGCGCCGGAGCCAGGCGCAGCTCCAGATTGACATCCATGTAAGCCTGCGCAAAGGCGTTGGCCACGGCAGCACTAAAGTCTGGGTTAGTGCCGGTGTAGTTGATGTTGATGACGTTGCTCTCGCGTGAAGGCTTCACGTCCAGATTTTTTTGCAGCAAGCTGGCCAGCCATTCGATCAGTTGCCCTTTGCCTTCAGTGGCTTCTTGCCATTGTTGTTTAATGGCAGCACTCTCCTCCATGCGCAGCAGCTTAACCACGCTTTTGGCGACCCGGTCGCTGTTGATGATGTCGATCTGCGTCGCCATATAGCCGGGTGCCAACATGCTTTGCAGCAACATACCGCTGACGGCGTCAGGTGATTTGACGTCGACCACCATAGCAGCGCTGGCGGTGTACTGCTTGGGCAGCAGCAGGCTGACCAGCAAAGTCGTGGCCACCGTCACCGCGAATGCCAGTAGCGCGACCCGATAGCGCGCGCGCAGGATGAGCAGAAATTGCTGGAGCGTCATGACTTAAGCGCGAGCGTCAAAATATACTTTCTTTCACGTAGATAACGTCGTTTGGGAGCACGGGGTCTGTCAGCTGTGGCTCCATCTGTTGCACGCTGCCATCGGCGGCTTTACGATGCAGGCGCAGACGCTTCTCGCTACCGCGGGTAGTCGGGCCGCCGCCTTGCGCCAGTGCCTGCATGACGGTCATGTCGCGCTCGATGCGAAAGCCCCCGGGGCGCTGAACTTCGCCGTAGATGTAATAGACCGGTGCCCGGTGCACATAAATGCTGTCGCCGCCTTGCAGCACGATGTTGTCTTGCAGCTTGTCATCCAGAAAGATCGAAGGAATGTCGATCTGTTTGCGAAACTGCTTGCCGTTGCGCACGCCCACCACGATGGCAATGTCGTCGCCGCCCACGGTGGCGCCGCCCGCATTGGCCAGCATGTCGCTCAGGCGCGTGTTGGCAGTTTCCAGCGGAAAGCGCCCGGGGCGGTTCACCTGGCCCAATACCGAGACTTGGTTGCCGCGAATCTGGATCAGAACGATGTTCACCTGCGGGTTTTGAATAAAGCCACCGCTGAGCAGGGCATCCGCAATTTTTTTCTCGGCTGCCGCAATCGACAGGCCTCCAAGTTCCACTGCGCCGATCAGCGGGTAGGTGATGGATCCGTTTTCCGAGACGCGGGTTTCAATGGTGAGGTCAGGGTTTTGAAATACCTGAATCTTGATGGCGTCACCCGCACCCAGCGGGTAGTCGGTGTTTTGGGCGTGCGCAGGGACACACAGGAACAGGATGGCGGCAGTCAAGATGAGTGATAGGCCAAGAGTCATGGATTGCCACGCTGCGCTCGCAATGACGCGACTTGCTCTCATAACGACGGAAGTAGGGTGGTTCATAGAATTGCGAGTCCTTCGCTATTTGAGTCCGGCTACGCCTTTTTCTATGGCGGTCTTGTTGTTGGCGGCAGGGGCGGCTTCAGCGGGTGCTGGTGCCGCTGGCGCGGCTACGACATTACCAGCAGTGCCATCGGCTTTAGCAAATTCGCCCATGTACGTGATCTTGGCTGCGGCGCGCAGTTGTTTGATGTTGGCGGCTACCGCTTCGCTGGCGCGCTGGTTGGTCAGGAACTGCTCGATACGTGGCAGGGCCGCGGCCTCGGCTACGGGCGACGATTGTGATGAAGCCACGCGCAGCAGCGTGATGGCCTGAGGCGTTTCCATGACGACACTTTGCCCGTCTTTGAGCGCGTGGATCTGCGGCAGTCGTTCCAGCGGAATTTGCTCAGCCGCTCGGGTGGCGCTGCCGCCGTCAAATTTGATTTCCTTGCTTTTGAGCCAGTTCGCCACTTCTACGATCGGCTTGCCGGACGCAGCAAAGGCGCGTAACTGATCGGCCAGACCGGGCGCCGTTGGCACCACGATTTCCTGAATATTGAAAACGCGCCGTTCCGAAAAAAGTTGAGGGTGCTCGGCGAAGTACTTCTTGACGTCTTCGGCGCTGGGTTTGGGCAGTGCCCCAGCAATCTTTTGCATGTAGGCACGCGCCAGAATGTCGCGCCGGGCAGCTTCAATTTGCGATACCACTTCAGGCGAGCGGTGCAGCTTGTCTTCGGTGGCCTGCTCAACGGCAAGTTGCTGGTCGATGAGTTTTTCAAGCACCTCGCGGCTCATCGCCTGGGCGGTGGCGGGTGTCGCGCCGGCGGTGTTGCTTCGGCTTAGTACCTGGTTGATCTGGTGCACCGAAATTTCTTCTGAGCCCACTTTGGCGGCCACCTGGGTCGCTGCTTGCTTGTCGTCTTTCTTGCCGCAGGCGGTCAAGCCCAAAACCAGCGCCGCGCTCAAAATTGCGTGCATCAAGAAGGGCCCGGAATAACGAATTTGCGAATTGGTCATGGTGCTAAAAATCAGTAACTGAATTGGGCTGAAACAGTGGCCATTTTGCTCTCATAGTCAAGGCCTGCCAAGTTGGATTTGCGTGTGGCATTTTCCAGCGCGGTGCTGATGGTAAGGTACTGATAGGGTTGCCAGTCAAAAGACAGGCTGGCAGCGCTGGTGGTGTCGCTGCGTGTTGTAGCAACGGGGCCAAATGGCGCGCCCAGATAGTCGCTTTGGGCCACCTCGTAGCGCGCGCGGACTACCGCTTTTGGACTGAGTTGCCAAACTGGTCCCAATGATAAGCGACCGGTCTGGGTGTAGTTGGAAGTGCTGGTCTGATAGCTGGCAAGTTCGCGCGCCCAGCTTGCCAACAACGCTGATTTGCCGCTGAGGCTCCAGTTGAAGTTCACGCCAGCGTTGCGGCCACTGTAGTCGCGCTGCGCATAGTTGGGGTGGCTGCGGCTGATCTGGTTGGTGTAAAGGTCAGCGGCGCTCTTGCCGGACAGGACCCAACGCAATCTAAGTTCGCTGTCGATCTGTTGGTAGCCGTCGTCAAACAGACCCGCTGGCGAGGGCAAGTTGCTGTTAAGGTAGGTGCCATTGGTGTTCCGCAGTGTGTAGCTTAGTGCGCTGCCTGACGCGGCTGCGTAGCGCAGGCCAAGGTCAACTGACTTGGCGTTGTAGTCGCCCTGGGCGGCCAGGGTTTGCTGATTGGTTTGACTTGATTGCGAAACACCGGCGCTGATGCTCCAGGTGCCGTCCAGATCATAGGCAGCATCCAGGCGGTTGTTGACGTCGCTGCGTACGTTTTGCAGGCCGAAACCCTGGTAGTCGGCAAAACTGTTGAGGGTTTCCTGGCGCTGACTGCCAAGGTTGCCATGCAGATTTGGCGTCAATGCCCAGTGCCAGGCGGCGTTGTAATTGTGGGCAACAAAACTCAGGTAGCTGAAGTTCTGGTAGCGGTAGTTGGTCACGCTGGCGGACAACTCCAGTTTTTGCAGGCTCAGCGTTGTGCTGAAATTAAGGCTCAATGTGTTGATGTCTATTCTTTCTGCACCGCTGGGGTTGCCTATCAGGGCACCGAGGTTGACATCGGCCGGCAGACGAAACAAGTTGTTATCAAAGCGCAGCGATGAATCAATCTTGAGCTTGAGCGTATCGTCATTCTGTGCCAGTGACGGCCCACAGCACAACAGCAACAATGCCAAGGTCGGCCAAAATCGGCACGGCAGCCACATGGTCAGTAAGCCATTTGGTCTTTGATGACGAGGCCAATGGTCTTGAAGATGATGTACAGGTCCAGCCGAACGGACCAATTGCGCAGGTAGTCAAGGTCAAAGTCGATGCGGCTCTGCATCTTGTCTAGCGTCTTGGTTTCGCCCCGGTAGCCATTGACCTGCGCCCAACCCGTGATACCGGGTTTGACTTTATGGCGCACCATGTAGCCTTTGATGAGTTTGCGATAAAGTTCATTGTGCGCAACAGCGTGAGGGCGCGGGCCAACAATGCTCATGCGCCCCTGAAGCACGTTGATGAACTGTGGCAATTCATCGCAAGACGTTCGGCGCAGCAGGGCACCCAGCGGCGTGATGCGGGCGTCGTCCTTCGTGGCCTGCTCAATGTTGTCACCGTCGTCGGTGACGCTCATGGAGCGAAACTTGTAGATGACTATTTCTTTGCCATCGAGCCCACAGCGGCGTTGCTTGAATATGATGGGGCCGGGGGAACCGATCTTGACTGCCACCGCAATGACGATCAGCAAAGGCGTGATCAGTATAAGGATGAGTATGGACAGGACGATGTCGCTAACGCGCTTGAAAACCCCGTCAACTCCCGTGAAGGGTGTCTCGCAGACCGAGATGACGGGCATACCGCAAACCGAGTCTGGATGCGCCTGGATCAGGTCAGTGACGAACATGTCGGGCACAAAATAGATGGAGGCGGTCGTATCTTTAAGCCCGTCCAGAATATGCAGGATACGTGGTTGTGATGCCATGGGCAGTGACAAGTAAATGATGTGAACGCGCTCGCTTTGCACCAGGGACAGGAGTTGCTCCTGTGTGCCAAGCAACCTGTGGACGCCCGTGCAGTCCAGACGCGCGGTTTGGCGGTCATCGACAAAGCCGACCAGTTCTATGCGGGCATAGTGGGCTTGGCTGATCCTGTCGGCCAGCGCGAGTCCCTGCTCGTTCATGCCGACGATGATGGCGCGGCGCAATGGGCCTTGAAGTTTGAGCAGCAGCGGGGCGGCGGCGCGCAGAATCACGCAGGCACCAAACTCCGAAAGCGGACCCACCCACAACCAAGTGTAAATCACCGCCTTGGAAAATTGACGGATGTTGCCCGAAGCAAACCCAATAATGAGCAACAAGCTGGCGACCCACAACCAAGTGATGGCGACGCTGACAAATCCTGAGAACAGAGAGGCCTGAAGCCTGGCGTTGCCTGGAAACGTGAGCGCGAACACCAGTATGGACAAAATGATGTATGACGAATGAACTTCAGCCTCGAAGTAGTAGGCCAATCCCCATAGTGAAAGTATCAGTGCGGTCGGACCGACCGCCAGTTCGAAAATACTCAGCAGGTTGTCCTTGCCCAGCGAAGCCGGTTTTGACCAACGACTGAAGGTGGCTGCTGAAGGGCGCGCAGGTGTTCTATTCATTGCTTATCATGGTCTTGAACAGACCAACTGCCTGCGCTCGGTTACTTACATTCATCTTTTTGAAGATTCGCTGCATGTGATTCTTGACGGTATATTCGCTAATTTTCAGGATACTCCCGATTTCCGGATTGGTCTTACCGAGTGTGACCCACTGCAGGATTTCAATTTCCCGACCGGATAGGCCGCGACTTTGTAGCAGGCCGTAAATGAGAGGATTTGCGATGATCGCTGGATCGGGGCTTTGATGGGGTAGGAGTTGTACTTGGCGCAATG
Source organism: uncultured beta proteobacterium (assembly GCA_903925725.1). Classification (GTDB taxonomy): domain Bacteria; phylum Pseudomonadota; class Gammaproteobacteria; order Burkholderiales; family Burkholderiaceae_C; genus Rhodoferax. The sequence goes on from CAIYGK010000533.1 coordinate 7,604, forward strand.
CCAAGTCAATATACGGCAACACCATGACCATGGCTTCGCGTTCGGACTCTGTGAAATGTTCGTTGTTACGGAATGCGGCATAGAGACAGTCGCAACTGCTGCGTGCGTCGTTGATGCCGTGGACCACCGCATATTGCATCTCTCGCAGAGCTTCATTCAGGCCGCATTTCAAGCCGCCTGCTCGATGTGCAAAGCCTTTGTCTCCGGCAGTCAGAGAAAATGGCTTGTTGCCCGATGCGGTCCAACGCTGGAAGAAGTCAAGCAACATCGGCGTTATCGCTTCGATATTGGAACTGTTCGAGCGCGCACCGTCGAGCGCAGAAATGATGTCATGCTGAATGGCGCCGCTTTGGAAATCTCCCCAAGCGGCAATCATGATGTCATGCGCGAGGTAGTTCTGAATTTCACCCTGTAGCCAGACGAACACGTCAAAATGGCTGCGCACGCCAGCCGAGTGGGTAACCACGCGGTGAAAATGCTGGAGTTCTTCCGGTGACAACGATGGCGCAATAGTCATTGATCAGGGCGAGTTGGCCGGCTCGGAATGCCGTGTGAAACTTACGATCTGATTCTAGGCAAAAAAAAGGATTGCAAAGCAATCCTTTTTTTGAAGAAGAGAGGTTTGGACGTAAGTCAGGCCAACTGGATCTTGTTACGACGACGAGCGATGAAGCCAACCAAGCCCAGTCCTGCAAACAACATGGCGAAGGTTTCTGGTTCGGGTACCGGTGCCGCAACTACCGCTACGTTGTACGCACCACTGCCGGCCGCGGCCCAGGGAACAAATGACCCCTTTACCTCCAGCGAGTAGTTTGTCCCCGGCGTCAAAGTGAATGTGCCGTCCAAGCTTTTTATATCCCATTGATTCGGACCACCACTGCTAAACGACAAGGCTACGTCGTTCAGTGTCGCGGTCAGTCCGGTCATATTTGCGTAACTATAAACTTGGAAGTCAAAGCCGGCCGGAGAAGCCGAAGCGGATTGAAACGTGAATATGTTGTCAAAGGCCCCGGTGATGCCAAACTTGCTCACGTTGGCTCCCCAATCCAAAGTACCGCTGCCGAGTACCTCGGTAGTGCTCGCGTAAGCGCTAGAAATACTCGCTATGGAGATGGATGCAACTAAGAGAAATTGTTTGAACTTCATGATCTTGTCCCTAAATTCTGTGCAAAGACGATTGGATAGTATGGTGCCACTAGCCCTTTGTCGATAGCTCTTTCGGACTAATCATGGGACCAAACCGACCTTCTTGAGCCATCCATGGCTTTCGTCCGGCTTACCCCATAGAGAGCGCTCCGGCACTTCCCACACCAAGACCTTCGGTTTGCTGGAGCGGAAGGCGTCGTCTCTTAGATACAGTGTCGTTGCCTCCAGGAAGCCACCCCCATCTTTTGCCGCGTTCAGCACTTTGGCCGAGAGCGCTTGTTGTAAGTAGCCTACAAAGTTTGCTCGCAAGGAGTAGGAGGTACCCGTCAAGACGACCTGAACGGTGCTGTCACCAAGCAAGTCTGCGCTGTCGGCACTGACTTGCAGAGTAGTCTCGGGCGTCTCGGTATCAGGCTGCAGACCCAGCATTTTGGCAGTGTCGCCAAGTCCCATCAAGCGGATCAGGTCGCCCGGGCGCTCAACCGGCACACCGCTCTTGCTACCGAAACTGGTCTTTTCGAGTCCCAGAGGCAATTGTTTGATTACCGACGCAACCGCCTCTGCGGCTACTTGGGCACCGGCCTGGTTCCAGTGAGTGTCGGTGCGGTAATAGACATCGCCCTGAGCGGAAGCCTGGGTCAGTGGCTGCAACAGATTTACCGTGGTGACGCCTTGTCCCTGAAAGGCATTGAGCGCATCGACGTAGCGAGAGCTGTTGTAGTCAGGGTAAGGCCCGTATGCCAACCTGCTTGAATAGACGCGGGCCTTGTCTGGCACGAGGGCCACTATCAGCTTGACGCCCTGGCTCTCCAGGCTGCGGCTAGTGGCCCCAAGCAGTTCTGCGCGAGCTTTCAGGTTGGCACTGCCGTCATGGTCATAGCGCAACTCCTCAGTCAGAAACAACCAGCCGTCTTTGCCGGTTCGCACCTGTTCGCCGCCGCTGCCAGTGAGCAGGTAGCGTACGCTGTTGGCCGCGCCAATAAGGGCCCCGCGTGCGGGCAGATTTTGGTCAAGTTGCTTTTCAAGTGTGCCGGTGCTGCGGCCTTCGCGGAAGTCCCGCCAACTGCGCGGGAACTCCAGACCGGCGGGGTCTACTGCGGCCGCAATGATCTGCCAGGCACCCGCCAGCATCGCGCTTGTCAGCGTCAATGCCGCCAAGGCGCAGTAGCACGTCAGCGTTGTTGCTTGATTGGCGGGTAAGGTATTGTTGGGCATCGCAAGCTCAGAACTGAAAATACAGGAAGGGGGTGAACGACTGTGCCGACAGCGTTGCCACCGCCCACAGAAACAAGGGCAACAGCAGGTAGCGCAGGTAGGTACCACCCCGCCGTTTGAGCCAGGGCATGGCATATACCAGCACCACCCCAAACGCCAAGACCATGACTCGATCAGGAGTCACCTGCCAGGCAACTGGGGGGCTGAAACCAACCCCATGGAAGCCCAACATGCCCTCGAACATGCGTGCAGCTCCGGCCAGATTGGCCGCCCGGAAGAAGACCCAGCCGAAGATGACCAGCAGCATGGTCTTGATGACACGTAGCCAGTCCGGCAGCAAGGGCTTGCCCCAGCGTTGCTCCCAAAAGCGTTCAAGTATCAAAATGCCGCCATGCCAGGCGCCCCACAACACGAATGTCCAGTTGGCGCCGTGCCACAGACCACCCAGTAACATGGTCAAGAACAAATTGATGTAGGTGCGCAACAAGCCTTTGCGATTGCCACCGAGCGAGACATACAGGTACTCGCGCAACCAGTTTGACAGCGACATGTGCCAGCGCTTCCAGAATTCGGTAATGGAGCGCGACACATAAGGGTCATCGAAATTTTCGGGGAAAACAAAGCCGATCATCAGCGCCAGACCGATCGCCATGTCTGTGTAACCGCTGAAATCAAAAAATAATTGAATCGTGTAGGCGCTTGCACCCAGCCAGGCGTCGGCCAGGGTAGGCAGCGGCGCGGAGAACGCGGCTTCTACCAGGGGTGCGACGCTGTCGGCTATCAAGACTTTCTTGCAGAAACCGACCATGAAGACAACACAGCCGCGCGAAAATTTGTTCAGTGAGTGGCTGCGGCTTCTGAACTGCTCAGCCAGCAGGTGGTAACGCAGAACCGGCCCTGCCACCAAGTGCGGAAAGAGTGCAATAAACGCGGCAAAGTCGACAAAATTGCGGGCCGGTGGTGCCTCACGCCGGTAAATGTCAACCAGGTAACTGATGGCATGAAAGATGTAAAAAGACAGCCCGATCGGCAGCAGCACACGGTTGAATTCAATGGCGTTGAAACCCAGAGCGTTCAAGGCCACATTGAAGCTGTCGATACCAAAGTTGGCATACTTGAAATAGCCTAGGGCAAGCAGGTTTAAGGTCACACCTGCCGTGAGTAAACGATGCCGGCGTGCATGCTCGCTGCTCGCACCAATGGCCAGTGCAAAAGCGTAGCTGACGCCGGTGACACCCACTAACAAGGCCAGAAAATCAGGTCGCCACCAAGCGTAAAAGGCCCAACTGAAGGTCAGAATCAGCGCCGACTTGGCACGCCAGGGGGTCAGGTAATAGCAGAAAAGAAAAAGCGGAAGAAAGGCAAAGAGGAAGATGTTTGAGCTAAAGACCATAAACCGGGATGCTGATTACCGTGTTTTGGCTAAGCGTGGGATTTTCGGTCCTGGCTAAGAATCCTGACGCCAATACCGATCTTGCCGTCAAGTTCTTCGACCCGCATAACTTCACCTTCGCAGCACAACTTGACTTTGCCCTCAGGCGTGTCCATGTCCAGCCAGAAGTCAACACGGGAGCCCATTTCGTACGGTGTGCTCTGGATGATGAACATGCCAGTAGTACTGATGTCGCGGGTTACCCCGCGCTCGCCGCCGACGTTGACAGGAAGTCTCGCATTGATCCTGGCCCGACGTGCCTGTTTGCGTGCGATGTGTCCGGCAATTTTCGCCATTTTCGATTCACCTATCGTTGAAAGGAATGTTGTCGCGATAACGCCGAGATGGTAGGGCCGAACCTTGCTTCGGTCTATGGTCTGCCGAAAAATTTTGCTTTATCGCACTTTGCCCTGTCGAGCAGGGCTTGGCATGGCACAATCACTTGTCGTCCTGTATCGAAAACCCAACAAAGTGGGGTAATCGGATCGATGACTAATTAATAATGGGCGGATGCCACATAACACTATGGATATGGAAAATTATTTCCGGTCGCAGCAGGTTTCACTGCAGTGGTCGCCGGTTTTGCGCGCATTGGCGCAGGAACTCGGCGAGATGGCAAGCCCCGAGGATTTACAAAAGCTGTTTTTCAGCACAGGAGCTCGTTTTGCTGCCGATGTGGCGGATCGTTTTGAGGGTACGGAAACGCTCACTCAATTGGAAGAACGTCTTAATGACCTTTGGTCCAGTTTGAACTGGGGTTGGGTGGAGTTGACGGAAACCCGCGGTTTGATCGAAATTTCGCATCAGGCTGCGCCCTTGGCTGAGGCCTTCGGTGACGAGTCGCTGGAGTGGAGCATAGGCCTGCTCGAAGGTTTTTACGAGAGTGTTTTCAAGGTTCTGGGTGCTGGCGATTCGATGGTGGTTACCGGGCTGCTGGAGGCCTCAAGCGGGATGACGGTGCGCCTGAATTTTGGACGATGAAGATGGCGATGAACGATGCCAAGCCTGAAGTTCGTCTTCAGCTTGGTGCCACTGTGGTCGGTTCAACAAAACGATATTCGAAGGCATAGAAATGGCAAGTCAGGGTAACGATGTTGGCGCGCTGTTTAAGTCGTTTGGTGCGGATGGCAGCAACTTTCGCGAGTTGGCTCGCAATGCTGAAGCCGGGGCAGCCGAGCAGCGCTGGCCACTTCTGAAATCCATGGCGCCTGTAAGGCACGAATCACCGCCCGTCTTGTCAACGGCGCAGAAGAATCAGCTCTGGAACAGCAAGGAGTCAGCGGCCCCGCGATTGCCTGCACGTGAGCGGTCTCGCGCTCTGCCGGGACTTGGTGCAGAACTCGCCAAGGGTCTTCAGCAGATGTCCGACCGCATTCCGACTGTGGTCGCGCCAGCGCCGGCCAGGCCGATAGCTCGTCCAGTTGCCGAGGCGCCGCGTCCACCAGCGGCACGCCCCGCTGCGCCTCGACCGGCGGCGCCCCGCCCGTCTCGACCCGCCAGCAAAGCGCGCGGTTATGTGACGCCGAGTGAGCCCGCGCCTGTCCCCATGTTTGCGCCCAAACCCAAGTCAATCGAGCGTCCCAGCAAGAGCACCCTGTTTGCGAGTGCCGAGCCTGCCAAGCCGACCAGTCCAAAGAAGGGTGGGCTGTTTGCGCGTGCTGAGGCAGCGCCTGTGACGCGCAAGCAAGAGGCGGTGAGCAATGGAAGTGCATCTCTGGCCAGCACGTTCAGGCGCCTTGCTGGACAGGAAGAACCAGTGGCCAAGAAGAGCATCAGTCGACCCTCCTTTTTGAAACGGTTGGGCAGAGGATGATTCTGATCGCGGTGGTATCGATGAAGGGCGGCGTTGGCAAGACATCAACCACGGCCAATCTTGCAGCGGCATTCGCCGCGCAGTTGGGCGATGGGCGGGTGGCGGTGCTCGACCTTGACCCGCAGAATTCCCTGCATCTGCATTTTGGACTCGGTACCGGGTTGAAGGAAGGCGTGTGCCGCCAATCCCTGACTGCCGCAAACTGGAGCGGCGTTTCATTCCCGAGCAAGTTTGGTGTTACCTGTATGCCCTATGGCGAGGCCAGCGAGCCTGAGCGCGAAGCGTTTGAGCTGCTGTTATCCGAGCAGCCGCAGTGGGTCTGGGAGCAATTGAAGCGGTCCGGATTTGAGGATGATCATGTCGTGCTGATTGACACGCCACCTGGGCCTTCGGTCTATCTGCATCAGGCTTTTGCCTGTGCTGATGTTGCAGTGATCGTGTTGCTTGCTGATGCCGGCTCCTACGCAACGATTCCTGCCATGGAGGCCTGGATCGATGAAATTTCCGCGCAACGGCCTTCGCTGGTCAGCGTCTATGTTCTCAATCAGATTGATTCGACGGTTTCTCTGAACCGCGATGTCTCCGAAGTGTTGCGCCAGCATTTGGGTGAACGTTTGGCGCGCATTGGGATCCACCGCGATGAAGCCGTCAGTGAGGCCCTCGCGTTCCAGCAGCCGGTGCTCAGTTATGACCCGCATAGCCAGGCCACACAGGACGTGAAGCGACTGGCGGGCTGGCTCATGGAATCTGTCAACTGATGAAAATGCTGGCTCTCCTGGCGCAGTGGCGTGAGCGTTGGGGGCCAAGCAGCCGTTCCAGTCTCAATCCGAGATACCTGTACGGTGCGCTCAACACCCTGGGCAACCAGCTGATAGAGTTGCCGGTGTGGGCAGTGCCTGGCGTGGTCATCGCTACTGTGGTCGGCTGCGTGATGGGCTTGGCATTGATCACTACCATTCCCTTCCAGTTGGGCGAGCAGTTGGTGTTTTCGATCATCTTTTGTGCAGTGTCGCTGTACATCAGGCGTTATGTCGGGACCCTGGTGGTGCTGGTGCTGATCTCCATGTCCCTGGTTGCATCTACCCGCTATATTTACTGGCGTTTTACAGCGACGCTCGGTCAGGAGTTCAACGGTGACATGATGTTTGGCATCGGGCTGCTGTGCGCTGAGTTGTACGCCTGGCTGGTGCTGGTGCTTGGTTTTTTTCAGACATCCTGGCCGCTAAAGAGAAAGCCTGTGCTGATGCCGCAGGACCTGTCGCTATGGCCAACGGTCGATATCCTCGTTCCGACCTACAACGAACCTCTGGCCGTCGTCCGTCCAACCGTGATGGCAGCGTTGGCGCTGGACTGGCCACGTGACAAGCTCAAGGTTTATGTCCTCGACGATGGGCGGCGACCTGAGTTTCGTGAATTTGCAGAGTCGGTCGGCGCGACCTATCTGACGCGACCGGACAATTTGCACGCCAAAGCTGGCAATCTCAACGCTGGGCTAGCGGTCACGAGCGGAGAACTGGTGGCCATTTTCGATTGCGACCATATTCCGACCCGGACTTTCTTGCAGACCACGGTGGGCTGGTTTCTGGAGGAGCCCCAACTGGGAATGCTGCAGACGCCGCACCATTTTCTTTCGCCCGATCCATTTGAGCGCAATCTCGGCCTGTTCCGCAACATGCCCAATGAAGGCGAGTTGTTTTATGGACTGGTGCAGGACGGCAACGACTTGTGGGACGCGACCTTTTTCTGCGGCTCCTGCGCCGTTCTGCGGCGCACGAGTTTGCTTGCCATTGGAGGCATTGCTATAGAGACGGTGACTGAAGATGCCCACACCTCACTCAAAATGCATCGATTAGGCTACACCACGGCCTATATAGGCATCGTTCAGGCAGCGGGACTGGCGACAGAAAGCCTGTCAGCACACGTGGGGCAGCGTATCCGCTGGGCACGCGGAATGGCGCAGATTTTTCGGGTTGACAATCCGATGATGGGCAAGGGGCTGACCTGGCCACAGCGATTGTGTTACCTCAATGCCATGATTCATTTCTTTTATGGCTTTCCGCGCGTTGTGTTTCTGACTGCGCCCTTGGCCTATATGTTTTTCCAGGCCCACATCATTCAGGTTTCGGCCGACCTGATTGCCGCTTACGCACTGCCACACCTGATTCAGGCCAACATTGCCAACTCTCGCATGCAGGGCAAGTTCCGCCACAATCTGTGGGCCGAGGTGTATGAGACTGCCCTGGCTTGGTACATTCTGGTGCCAACCACATTGGCCCTGATCAGCCCCAAGTTCGGGCAATTCAATGTGACAAAAAAGGGTGGCCTGGTTGATCGGGAATATTTCGACTGGAGAATTTCGCTACCTTACCTGATCATTCTTGCACTCAATCTGCTGGGCTTCGTGATCGGCATAGGCCGGCTGTTCTGGTGGAATACGCACGAGATCGGCACGGTGATATTGAATCTTGTCTGGACCCTCTATAACCTCATGTTGTTGTGGGCAACGCTGGCGGTGGCGCTGGAAGCACGTCAAATTCGCAGTCACTGGCGCGTTCAGTTGGCAATGCCGGCGATGGTTCGATTGCCCAATGGGCGCACCATGGTGTGTGAGACCGAAGATTTTTCGGAAGGCGGCCTGGCTCTGAAGTTGCCAACCTCGCTGGCTCTGGAGAAGAGCGCCCCGGTTAGTGTTTCGATCTTCCGTGGTGAGCGCGAATTTTCATTTCCGGCTGTCGTGGCCTTCAGCCAGGGAGCCGTGTTGCGGTTGCGCTTTGAAGGCATGCAAATCGATGACTACCAGGCGTTGGTTGCGGCCACTTTTTCGCGCGGTGACGCCTGGCAGGAGTGGTTACCGGATCGGGATACAGATCATCCCTTGCGGGGCTTCAAGGAAGTATTCATTATCAGCCGGCAGGGCCTGAGCCGCTTCTTGTTAAGCTTGGCCGGGACCATACCGTGGCGACGTTTGCGCATAGGAACCGGGGCCATGTCCTGGAAACGTATAAGGATGGGAATATGGAAAAAGCAGTAGGAGTCCGAATCGCAAGCGTGTTGCTTGCCTTGTCGGTAGTGTTTGGCGTTGCGCCACTGGAAGCCAAGTCGCGCAAAGCCGTTGCCTTGGAAGCAGTCAGCAAGGTCGTAGCCGCTTCGACTGAAGCGCCGGCAGAGCCGCGACCAAAGCAGCGCGTCGTCACGATCAGTCTGAAGCAAATGGGCGCGCTGACGCCCGTTAATCTGCGCGGTGTCGATGGATCCTGGTCGTTCCCATTTTCCATCCGCTCCGATGAAGTGGTGGTTGGCGCCAAATTCAAGATTGATTACAGCTACTCGCCTTCACTGTTGCCAGAACTGAGCCACCTGAAAATCCTGCTGAACGATGAAGTGGTCACTGTGCTGCCACTGCCACGCGACAAGAACATTGGCAACAAGCGTGAAATTGAACTCGACCCACGTCTCTTCACCGACTACAACAAACTCAACTTCCGGCTGATCGGACATTACACCTACAAGTGTGAGGATCCCCTGCATTCTTCGCTCTGGTTGAACTTGAGCAACGCCGGTACCGTCGAGTTGACGCTGGCGCCGATGACGCTGGAGAATAATCTCAAATATTTGCCGGCACCTTTCTTCAACCGAGGCGACGCAAGGACCCTGAATCTGCCGTTTGTATTTTCTTCAGCACCGTCGCTGGGGACTTTGAAGGCGGCTGGTATCGTCGCGTCGTGGTTTGGCGGTCTGGCCAGCTATCGTGGTGCAAAGTTCCCTGTCATGCTCAACGCCTTGCCTGAGGGGAATGCAGTGCTCTTCATGCAGGGCAGCGAACGCATCGGCGCGCTGGCTCCAACCGGTGGACCGTCGATATCGATTGAACCACATCCTACCGTTGTTGGGGCCAAGTTACTGATCGTGTCCGGCAAACAGGATGAGGATCTGTTGCGCGCTGCGCGTGCCATCGTGCTCAACTATGCCACGCTGACCGGACAGCGCGCTGAGGTGACGGCTGAGACCGAGCCGCCTGCACGCCTGCCCTATGACGCTCCCGCCTGGGTACCAACCAATCGTCCGGTGCGCTTTGGTGAGTTGGCGCCACAGGATCAACTTGAGGTGCAAGGCTACTTTCCGGACGTGATCCGGGTGAATTTCCGGGTCTCGCCCGATCTGTTTACGTGGCGCAGTCAGGGTGTACCGATGGAGCTGAAATATCGCTACACCAGCATGCCCTTGAACAAAAACTCGAGCCTGAATGTCAATGTGAACGGCAACTTTGTGCAGGGCCTGGCGTTGAACGATTCGACAAGGAAGGTGACGTCGCTGAATCGTTTGAAACTGCCGGTTCTGGACAGCAATCTCGTGGTGCGCGAAGACCTGTTGTTTGTACCACCCTATCAAGTGGGGGGACGCAACCAACTGCAGTTGCATTACTACTTCGATCCGATAAAGGAGGGTGAGTGCCGCGATGCGCTGCCAGACAATATGCAGGGTGCAATCGATCCGGAGTCAACACTTGATTTCAGCGGATTCCCGCACTATGTCGCATTGCCCAATTTGGCTTATTTTTCCAATATCGGGTTCCCGTATACGCGCATGGCAGACTTATCTCAGACTGCCGTGGTCTTGCCGGAGCAGCCTAATGCCGATGAACTCAGCCTCTATCTGGCGATGATGGGGCGCATGGGCGAGGCTACCGCCTACCCGGCCTTGCGCCACGCACTGGTTTCGGCCGCCGAAGTGGAGACGGTTTCTTCTCGTGATCTGCTCGTCATCGGCTCGGCACAGCGTCAGACCTTGATGGCCAAATGGGCTGATCATTTGCCGCTGGTGCAGAGCAATGGGGAACGTCGGGTGCGCGAGCCTGATATTTTCCGCCGTGCCCTGTATCGCTGGGCGCAGAAGGATCTACAAAGCACACCCCGACCAGACGGTTCAATCAACATCAAGGGTACCGGTGGGCTGGTCACCATGATGGCTTTTGAGTCGCCACTGGAATCCGGACGCAGCGTGATCTACCTGTACGCTGACAGGGCGGATGATTTGCACAAGATTTCTGATGTTCTTAACGATTCGGAGCGTGTTGCGGGGGCGCAGGGAGACTTTGTCGTTGTCGATGACAAGAGCGTGGAACATGCCAAGATAGCCGACACCTACTACTTGGGTTCCTTACCCTGGATCACGTACTTGCGTTGGATGTTTTCTACGCATCCGCTGCTGGTAGGGACGCTGGGGTTGCTGATTTGTTTGGCGCTGGCCGTTCTCGCCTATCGGGAGTTGCGTCGCTATGCAAACAGACGGCTGGAAAAGAGGGCGGGGAAGATCGGTAGCTAAGTCGCTGGACTGGAAGCCAGACCGGTATGCATTCGCGCCGAAGTTTTATCACCAGCGCAGCGGCGCTTGTGTGCGCCGTCGCGCCAACCGTGCAGGCCGCCACATTGAAGAATTCCCTGACAGAGAGTTGGCCGGCCTGGGACGCTTTCAGGGATAGATTCATCCAGGCCGACGGCAGGGTTATCGACTTTGCGGCGGGTGGTCAGTCCACTTCGGAGGGGCAGACCTACAGCCTGTTTTTTGCTTTGGTGGCAAACGACCGCACCACCTTTGACCGGGTGCTCACCTGGACTCGGACGAATCTGGCGGGCGGTGACCTGACAGCCAGACTGATGGCATGGAAATGGGGGCAAAGGCCGGACGGCACGTGGGGCGTGATGGACACCAATGCTGCCAGTGATGCTGATCTGTGGTTGAGTTACACCCTGTTTCAGGCCGGACACTTGTGGCACGATGAGGTCTTGCGGGCCACGGCAGAAATGATCCAGCAGCGGATTGCCAAGGAGTTGATCGTTCGGGTTCCGGGCGTCGGGCCCGTGCTGTTGCCGGGCTCGCAGGGCTTCGCACTGGAGAATGGTGCCTGGAAGCTCAACCCAAGTTATCTGCCACTGTCGCTATTGCAGGGCCTGGCGTTGGAAGCACCCACCGGTCCGTGGCGCGCCCTGCGAAAAGGCACGCTTCTGATGCTGGACTCTGTGACACCGCAGCGACTTGTGTCGGACTGGGTCGTGGTTCGACCCGATACGGGTTTTCGACTGGACGCCAAGGTCGGGCAGACCGGTGCCTACGACGCGATCCGGACTTACCTCTGGGCCGGTTTGATGCCGCTTCAGGACCCGGATCGATTGCGTGTGCTGGCGCGTTTGAAGGGTATGCAATTACTGGTTGAGCGGCAATTGGTGCCACCGGAAAAAGTCGATGCCGCCACCGGGCGCGGTGAGGGTTCCGGGCCGGCCGGTTTTTCAGCTGCGCTATTGCCGTTTCTGGATGCTGTCGGCGCCAGAGCCGCAGTTGACCAGCAACGTGCGAGAATCACGGCGATGGGCGGTATTCCAGGCGTCTACTACGAGCAGGCGCTCGCCCTTTTTGCGGTGGGCTGGATGGACAAACGCTACCATTTCGAGGGAAATGGACGCCTTGTAGTGCAGAGGATGGCAACATTTAAAAAATGATCAAGATGAAAAAGTTGGCCTGGCTGATTCTCGCTCTGTCAAGCTGCGCTCAGCTGGGTTGGGCCGCGGACGATCCGCTGGCTCAGCGCCTGATTGACCAGGCGCGCTATTGGCAGCAAAAAAATCGTGAAGACCTGGCTGCAGATGCCTGGCGAAAACTTTTGCGTGCCGTGCCAAATCATCCAATGGCATTGATTCAACTCGGTGCGATTGAAGCGCGCGCCGGACATTTCAAGGAAGCTGAGGAACTGCACGCCAAGGCCGCAGCTTTGACGCCACCACCACCTGGTCTGGGTGAACTCGAGACGGCACTCAAACTGGGTCGGGCTCCAGTCGCACAATTGTCTGCAGCGCGCCAGCAGGCGCAGACCGGACAAGCTCAGGAAGCGGTCAAGAACTATCGTGAAATTCTTGGGCAGAGCAAACCTGCCGGGCAGTTTGGCCTGGAGTATTACCAGACACTGGGTGCAACGCGCGAGGGCTGGGAGGAGGCACGTCATGGGCTGGAAGAACTTGCCCGCACCAACCCGGGCGACGCGCGCTACCTGCTGGCATTGGCGCGCCATCTGACCTATCGAGAAACAACGCGTCGGGAAGGGATACGTCAACTCGCCACGCTTGCACCCACTGATCCGGAAGCACAAAAAGCCTGGCGCCAGGCGCTGGTCTGGCTCAATGCGCGTTCACCTGATCGCGCATTGTTTGTGTCCTACCTGGGCCGCTTCCCGTCTGATCAAGCGGTGATCGAGCGACTGCGTGTGCTCGACAGACCCGCAGTAGTTTACCGGCCCAACCCACTGGAACTTGCCAGGCAGGCAGGCTTCAAGCTTCTCGAAAAGGGGGAGGTCGAGGAAGCGGAGAAGCGTTTTCGCGCAGTGCTGGCCAGGAATCCGCGCGATGCAGATGCGCTCGGCGGTTTGGGCACCATTCGTTTACGCCAGGGAGAGTTTGCCGAAGCGGCGCGCCTGCTGGATCAATCCGTCAAGTACGGAAGACGAAGTGCAGCGCGCTGGAAGCAGGCGCGCGATAGCGCCAACTACTGGGCGCTGATGCAGGACGCAATGGATGCACGCGAGGCCGGTAAGTTGACCGAAGCCGAAAGCAAGTTGCAGCAGGCCTTGAAACTTAGCATTGCCGAAGCCACAGGGCAGGTGATGCTGGCTGATTTACTGTCTCAGCGAAGCGGGTTCGCCAGAGCCGAACCGATATATCGGCAGGTGTTGAAGAAGGCGCCTTTGGATCCAGGTGCGTTTCGCGGTTTGGTGGGGCTATTGGCCCAGACCGGTCGGGATAGCGAAGCGATGACCATGGTGTCAGCACTCGATGAAGAGACGGCCCTGAAGATTGGTGGCCTGAATCAGGCGAAGGCCGCAGCCATGCTCAAACTGGCGGAAGCCGACGAACAGAATCGCGATTACGAAGCAGCAGCCGAGAAGCTTGAAGACGCACTGCTGGTAGATCCTTTCAATCCGTGGGCGAGGCTGGCTCTGGCGCGGCAGTATCAAAAGCTGGGTGATCCGGGTGGTGCCAACGCTCTGCTGGACAACTTGCTTGAGACCCACCCCGACCTGCCCGAAGCCTTGCACGCCAGGGCCCTGCTTTTTGCCGATCAGCAGCGCTGGTGGGAAGGCTTGACGACGCTGGAACGAATTCCGGCAGCATTGCGAACAGCCGAAATGGCGCGCGAGCAGCGTCGTTTTTGGGTCAATGTGCAGGTGCAGCGGGGTCAGCAGACCTACGCGGAAGGTAACGTGCAAAAGGCCAATGCATTGATGACGCAGGCCGAAACCGCCGCTGCCGCGTCTTCCGATGTATTGTTGCTTGGTGTTGTGGCAGCGGGTTGGAACGATTTGGCGCAACCGGCCTCGGCGCTTCGCGTGATGCGTGAAATTGCCAGCCGCGCGCCACGTGACAACGTGGCCGTGCGCATCCAGTATGCCGGCATCCTGCTCAATGCGCGGCAGGACGCGGAGCTTCCCGCTGTCCTGCGCGATCTGGCCGCTGCAGGTCGCCTGACACCTGCTCAGCAGGATGAAGTCAACAAGATCATCATGGCTTACACCTTGCGTCAGGCGGACGCGCTGCGCGAGGCAGGACGTCTGGCTGAGGCGTACAACGTGGTCAGTCCGGCGCTTGAGCAATCAGACGACCCGCGTCTGATCATGGCGCTGGCGCGTATCTATAACTCGGGCGGCGAGCCGGCGCAGGCACTGCAACTGGCGGAAAACGTGATTCTTCGCGCTCCGGACGATCTCGAATATCGATTGTTTGCATCTGGCGTAGCTCTCGGTGCGCGGGCCTATGACAAGGGGCTGGGACACGCCAAGGCTGCGCTTGAAATCGCACCTGACCATCCACGCGCGCTCGCCGCTGCAGGACGGGCCGAGAAGGCGCGTGGCAACATCGCCAAGGCGATGGAATATTTTCAGTATGCCCAGGCTTTGGAACGCGAGAAAGGCGCCTTTGCCGGGGCGCCTGGCAATTTGTCGCTGCGCCTGGTGGACGACGTACCGAGCCCGGGTGCCTCACTGTCATCAGTCTTGCCTGCGGCGCGCGCCAACCGCTCGGGATTGTTGCCAGTGCCTGGCGTTGTGCGCAAGAGCAGCAATTTCCCTGTCTTTGGCAGCGAGCCAATCGGTGACGCCAACAATCCGGTGACGCCCGTATCCAGCCCTGCGCCTCGCGTCGATCCGCGCTCCAGCGTATTGCCTGTTCCTGCAAGCAACAGCCTGCGCGCTGGCGAGGAAATTGTGCCGCAGGCGCAACCGCAACCGCGGGTGCAGAGTCAGACGTCGCGTCTGTTTTCGCCGGCTTTGCCGGTATCGACTGTTGAAGCGCCGCCTCGCGTGGTTCAGGAGTATCTTGATTTGCCCGTGGCCGTACCGCGCAGCCCCGTCAATCGCGCGGTAGAACCGGTGCTTCCGGTGATTGCCAGTTCTGTGCCTGCTGCAACGACGGCCCGGCCAGCATTGACACCGGCAGGCGAGCGTACGATGACGCAGGAAATAGACGATATTCAGTTGAAGTTTTCCACGACCGTCGATTTTGGTGGAGGATTTCGCAGTCTGGCCGGTGAAGCTGGCCTGAGCCGTCTGACCGAGATTGAGTTGCCTCTGGAACTCAAAATGCCTATCGACTATGACGGTACCGCCACGCTGCGTCTGACGCCGGTGCTGCTCAATGCCGAGTCTTACAACCTGGCCGATCCGCACGTATCTGCGCGCGTTGGATCGAACGCCTTGGGCCCGTTCATCACCTCGCCCTACCCGTCAGCAGGTCAGGATGCCAGCGGCATTGCCCTCAGTGCCGCCTATCGCAGCAAGAACCTGGCGCTCGATGTTGGTACGACGCCGCTGGGTTTCAAGGTGAGCAACGTGGTTGGTGGTGCCTCACTGGCTGAGCGCTTCGACGACTTCGGCTTACGCGGCAGCATCAGCCGGCGTGCCGTGACCGACAGCCTGCTGTCCTACGCTGGCACAAGCGATCCCAGGACGGGCGAAGTCTGGGGCGGAGTGGTCAAGAGCGGCATCCGGATCGACGCCGGTTATGGTGATGACAATGGCGGACTTTATGCTGCCATTGGTTATGCCGGCCTGACCGGTCAGGGTGTGAAAACCAACAACGAATTTGAATCGAGTGTTGGCGGTTACTGGCGCGTCTATCAGACGCCCGACATACGTGCCACCGTAGGGGTCAACTTGACGGCGCTGGGCTATCGGGACAACCTGAGCAATTTCACGCTGGGTAACGGTGGTTATTTCAGTCCGCAGAACTATTTCAGCTTTGGCATACCCATGGACGTCGCCGGTCGCAAGGGGCGTTTTTCCTACCAATTGGGCGGCGACATCGGCATGCGTTATGTCCGCCAGGATCAAGCACCTTACTTCCCGACCAATGCCGCCATGCAAGCCAGTTGGGAAAACCAGGTCAAACTGCTGCCGAGTCTGGCCACCTACAACGCCTTCTATGATGCCCAGAGCAGCACTGGTCTGGGTTACAACCTGGCTGGTTCATTTGAATATCTTCTTACGCCAAAATTTGCCTTTGGTGCGCGTCTGGCGTTTGACAACAGCCATAACTTCACGCAGCAGACTGGCATGATCTACTTACGCTACGCCTTTGACGCACTGCCTCAGCCGGTGCAGTTCCCGCCGCGCACTCTGCGCCCGCTTTCGCTGGGAGATCAACTATGAAGCGGCTCCTGTTGCTGGTCCTGGCCCTGCCCCTGGTGAGTTTGCCATCGCTCGGGCGCGACATGATGCAATATGGCCGCGCTTACCTGGCCGAGGGTGACAATGCAGCGGCGGTGCAGAGCTATAGCGATCTGTTGCGCCTCAATCCATTTGATCCGGTTGCATTGAACAATCTGGCAGTGGCAAAGGCTGCAGCAGGCGATTACAGGGCTGCGTTTGACTTGTTGACGCGGGCCGTAAGACTGGTGCCCAACCGTGTCGACATTCGCGAAAATCTTGCCAATTTGCAAAAGTGGATGGACAGTTACTCGGGCGTTCCAAATCCGATGCTGGAGCGGCCGCGCCTGGTCGTGCCGCGTCCTGCCGCCATGCTGAACGAACCGCCAGCACTCTGGCCTGCGCCGCGCAAGGGCAGCGGTCCAAGCACGCCGCTTCCTGCCGTTTCACGGTAGTGCCCGAGCTACGCAACAATGCAAATCATTGCCTTTATTTCCGGCAAGGGTGGTGTCGGCAAGACCACTTTGACCGCCAACGTATCCATGGCACTGGCGCAACGTGGGAAACGTGTGCTGGTGATCGACCTTGACCCGCAAAATGCGTTGCGCTTGCATCTCTGCATGGATCCTGGCGATCTGGGTGGCCTGGTGCGTGAAGGTATAGGCCAGGGATCCATATATGACAGTCCTTTCGAGGTTAAATTCATCCCGTTCGGCAACGTCACGGAAGTCGAACTGCAGGAATTTGAAGCGGCCCTGAAAGCGCATCCCTACTGGGTGTACGACGGAGTTCATTCGCTTGGCACCGAAGCATTCGACATTGTGATCCTGGATACGCCGCCCGGACCGACTGTCTATTTGCAGCAGGCCATGCACGCGGCGCAGCGGGCTCTCGCCATCGTGTTGGCCGATGCAGCTTCGTTTGCGACTGTGCCGCAGATTCTCTCGCTGGTGGAGCAATACACTGCCGGGCAGCCCGATTTTCAGGGGGTCAGCCTGGTGATCAATCAGATGTCGACGCAGGGCCAGTTGGGGCATCGGGTGCGCACCGCCCTTTATGAGAGCTACCCTGGCCGGATCGTGCCAGTGGCCGTCCACCGGGATCCTGCAGTTTCAGAAGCGCTGGCTTACTCGCGTCCGGTACTGCAATACGAGCCTGGCTGCAAGGCGAGCCTGGACATTCAATATGTCGCGGACTGGATACTGGCGAGTGGGTCGGAGTGATCGCTGTAGTGCACTCGGGGATGCGGTGACTAGACTTATTCGAAGCTCGCCTGGTAGGCGTAATTTCCAGGATTGAGCGTATCGAAGACGATGGCTGCGCGGTAGTCGTCTATTCTCTGAACGCTCGCTTTGGGCATGCCAATCTTGAGTCCCTGCAACGTGGGTGGGACCCCCTTGCTGGACAGGATGACGATCAGGCTGGCACCGTTGAAGGCTGTTTTGCCGGTTATGGTGACGTCGAATTCCAGAACCTTGCCTCTCGCTTTGGAGGACAACTTAAATCGCTCGCGTTCGCGCCACCAATCAGCCACCTGACCGGCGGAGGCCAGCCAAAATTGGTCGCGATGCAGTTTCAGGTGGGCCAGAAAGCCCGGCATGGCTTGCGTCAGCACACTGTCGGTGGTGTAGTTTTGACTGTGAACACTCAGCAGGCCCAGCGCCCCCATGCTCTCTGTCAGGTCCAGATCGTCGATGAGCGCCTGCTGGGTCTGTGCAATGCTCAGATTTTCCTTGGCCAGATTGATGTCGTCCCGCTGCGTTCGCGGCAGGATGACCAGCGTGTCTTGAGTCGCCACTCCATCGATCTTTGCGAATGAGGGGAGCCGTGCCTCGGTGCGGCTCGGGTCTGTCACATGGTGGCGCAGACCGGCTTTTTGCAGCAACGTTTCAGTTGTGCCATCGTAGCTCTCGAGCGGGGCGCGAAAGCCAGTGAAACTTTTGATTTCAGGCAGGACAGCCGCCATTTCGGCGCGCATGGTGTCTATTCTTTGCTGTTGTTGCTGCTCTGATTGGCCCTTGAACCCCATATGAACATCGCCGTGATAACCAATTTCAAAATCGCGGGAAAGGCTGGCAAGAATGTCTGGAAACAGCTTGCCCACCGAGGTCAGAACGTAAAAACTGCCTCGGTAGGACATCTCCTGCATCATCGCTGCAAAACGCAACGCGTTCGGAAACCCCTCTTCGGTGTCCATTTCGATGACGTGCGCCGCGCGTTTGCCGTAGGGCCAGGCCGAGCGCATGATGGCTGGACTACGCTGCAGCCACCGCAGTGTGTCGTCAACCAGCGCATAAATTGGCTCTGGCTGCGACTCCCAGGTTGATTCGGCAAAGGCAAACACCGCGCTGCGACCCGCTACTGTTGAGGTTTCCGAAAAAATCACGGCGCCCTCGTTGCTGCGCTCAGTGTCGGGTATGCGGCTCCAGTTCATGATGCGAGCAGCAATGCCCTCGCCCTGCAAGCGCAGAAGTCGCTCAGAGACCTTGCTCAGCACAATGCGTTGCCCGGCTGGCTGGCTGTGCGAGAGAGGCGATTCGCCATTCAGTACCAGGTGACCGGCGACCGGCTCAAGCGCAACTTCCCCCACAGATTTTGCACCGATACTCTCCAGAAACTGCCAGCCGTCCCAGTCACCTTTTGCGTTGCGCGTGCCAGTGGCCCACGTCGCCAAAATGGCACCGCCTTGTGAACGAAACTGCAGGATGTCAGCGCGCTCTTGGGCACTGAGTGCCACGGCTGACGGCAGTATCAGCACGCCAGCATCAATGTGGCGTAGTTGTGCAGCTTCACTGAATTCCTGAAAGCCCGCCTGTCGGTTGTTGAAATAGCTGCGCCAAGGCGTCAGCAGGCGATCATAATTGGCGCCAATGCCGAGGAAATATTCCTTGGTGTTGGGTGACGCGTAGAGAACTACGCCCTCGCGCGAAGCGCGAAGCACCATGGCAGCTGGCGCAGTAGAAAAGCGCCCCAGGTTCAATATCGGCGTCTTCCACCCCATCAACTGCATTGACGACAAATATGCAAGGACCGTCATTGCCAGACCGATCACAACTAGTGGAACCAGATAAAGGCCGATGCGGCGATGGGCTGGGCGAGGTTCGAAGCTGGTTGGAGTATTAAGTGGCATCAGAGGAATGGCCAGCGCATTGTTCAAACTCATGACCCGGCGGTGGGATTCTTGGTCACCTGGGTTGGGCTGTAAGGCTGCAGGAATATCGGTTTGTGCACACCGGCGGCGTCTGCATGGGGGTCCTTGCGCTTTGGTCGTCGGCTGTCTCGCAACTTGAATGCAGCGTACGCGGCAACGCCCACTACCAGGGTGCCAATGGTGACGATCAGGATAACCGTTGCCAGTACCGAAATCAGGTCCATGCTAAAGCTTTCCTTCGCGCTGCAGTTTGCCCCAGGTCATCG
>CAIYGK010000534.1 GCA_903925725.1 uncultured beta proteobacterium
CAGTTTTCCGGAGATCTACAAGGTACCCAAGATTTCAGGGCAGGGTGCCAAGTACATTGTGTCAGCACTCACGGCTTACAAGAAAGGGGATAGAAAACATCCCACCATGGGCGGCATTGCCCTGGGTCTGAGCGATCAGGACATCGCCGATGTGGCAGCGTATTTCGAAGGTCAGGGCAATACTGGCAGTGGAGTCTTGCCGACCAAAGCGGTTGCCGGCAATGCTATTGCCGCTGAACTGGTGAAGAAGGGCGCTTGTGTTACCTGCCATGGCGAAAACTTCAGCAAACCGATTGATCCCAGTTTCCCAAAAATTGCAGGCCAGCACGCCGACTATCTTTTTGTTGCGCTTAAATCCTACAAGTCACAAGGTAATTCGACCTGGGGTCGCAGCCATCCGATCATGGGCGGTGTGGCCAAGCAGTTTTCCAATGCCGAAATGAAGGAACTGGCCAACTACATTGGCAGTTTGCCGGGCGAATTGCAGACGGTTCAACCCAGCCGTTTTCGCTGAGAAGTTTTTGGCAACTTAGTCGCGTGTAGCGTGCCGCTGCACGCAGGCGATGTAGGCGTCGCCATCCGGCGGTCGCCCGGCGCACTGGCTTTCCCACAACATTTTTCCCAGACATTCCATGGCCTCGTGGTGCGCCAGATGCAGCGAATTGCGGCGGTGCGTCAGTAACTCCACCGCCTGACGAATACCTCTTGGCTGGTCGATGCTGCACTGCTCGCTGATAGACAGGTGCATGGACAGGTGCAGAAAGGGATTGGTCTTGCCTTCCTCGGCATGCAGCATGGCACCCAGGGCCCGGTCCGCATCGGACAGATCGGCGTGGTATTCGGGGTGCTCGGCGATCCACAGGCTGGCGATGGTCTCCAGTGCTTCAAGGGCTTCGCCAGCCCGGGACTTGGCATAAACCTCACAGAAATAGCGGCGAACGTCGGCTTGGGAGGGTGAAAACATAATGGGCGTATTGTCGCGCGCTGTCGCCAACAAATCAGCTTGACCGATTTTGTTGCGGCGAAAATAGTGCTTTTCATTCAGGACGAACGCCATGCCCCAAGCCTTTATCTGCGACGCTATCCGCACCCCCTTTGGCCGCTACGGCGGCGCGCTGTCGAGTGTCCGTACCGATGATCTGGCAGCACTTCCCATCAAGGCCTTGATGGCGCGCAACCCGAACGTGGATTGGCAGGCCGTCACCGACGTGCTTTTTGGCTGCGCGAATCAGGCCGGTGAAGACAACCGCAACGTGGCCCACATGGCTTCACTGCTGGCGGGCTTGCCGCTGGATGTGCCCGGTGCCACCATCAACCGGCTGTGTGGCTCCGGTCTGGACGCGCTGGGCACTGCCGCACGCGCCATCAAGTCGGGGGAAGCGGGCCTGATGATTGCCGGCGGTGTAGAAAGCATGAGCCGCGCCCCCTTTGTCATGCCCAAGATGGACAGCGCTTTTGGTCGCAATAACGCGGTTTACGACACCACCATCGGCTGGCGCTTTGTCAACAAGCTGATGAAAGAAAAGTACGGGACCGACGCCATGCCGGAGACTGCAGAGAACGTGGCGCTTGAACACAAGATCAGCCGTGAAGCGCAGGACAAAATGGCACTGGCAAGCCAGATGAAGGCCGTGGCAGCGCAAAAAGCCGGGCACCTGGCGCGCGAAATCACGCCGGTCAGCTTGGCACAGAAGAAGGGTGAGCCGCTGATCGTTGACAAGGACGAGCATCCGCGTGAAACCAGCCTGGAAGTGTTGGCCAAACTCAAGCCGATCGTGCGCCCTGAGGGCACGGTGACGGCCGGCAATGCCAGTGGTGTCAACGACGGCGCCTGTGCCTTGCTGTTGGCCGATGAAGCGACGGCTGCGAAGCACGGCTTGACGCCCCGGGCGCGCGTGCTGGGCATGGCCACAGCCGGTGTGGCGCCGCGTGTCATGGGCATCGGACCCGCGCCGGCCACGCAAAAAGTTCTGGCCCTGACTAATCTGACACTGGCGCAACTCGATGTGATTGAACTCAACGAAGCCTTTGCCGCACAGGGGCTGGCTGTGCTGCGCCTGCTCGGGCTGCAGGACGATGACGAACGCGTGAACCGCTGGGGCGGTGCGATTGCGCTTGGGCACCCGCTGGGAGCCTCGGGCGCGCGGTTGGCCACGACAGCGGTCAACCAGTTGCATGAGGGCGGGGGGCGCTACGCTTTGTGCACCATGTGCATTGGCGTCGGGCAGGGTATTGCAGTGATTCTGGAACGGGTCTGATTCAGCGGATGACACTGGCCCTCATCACCGACCCGTACTTCTATATCGTCAGCGTTCCGGCCGTGCTGCTGATGGGCGTCAGCAAGAGCGGTTTCGGCTCGGGCTTTGGCTCACTGGCGGTGCCGGTGATGGCGATGGCGGTCACCGTGCCGCAGGCGGTTGCCATTTTCATGCCGATACTGCTGCTGATGGACGTGCTTGGCATGGCGGCGTTTCGCAAGGACTTTGATGCCAGTTTGCTGAAGTTCCTGATTCCCTGCGGTCTGGCCGGTATTGCGCTCGGGGCGCTGCTCTTCAAACTGCTGGACGCCCACATGGTGGCCGGCATCGTCGGGGCCGTGACCCTGGTATTTCTGGCTCAGCGTTGGCTGTTTCGACCCAAAGTGGACAGTGTGCCGCCGCCCAAATGGATGGGTGCCATTCTGACGGCGACCACCGGTTTCACCAGCTTCATCGCCCATTCGGGCGGTCCGCCGATCAATGCCTATGTGATTCCCATGAGGCTGTCACCAGTGCGGTTCTCTGCGACCATGGCCTTTTTCTTCTTTGTCATGAACCTGGCCAAATGGATTCCCTACGCCTTGCTGGGCTTGTTGGACCTGCGCAACCTGCTGACCTCGCTGGTTCTGCTGCCCATCGCACCGCTGGGCGTCTGGCTTGGAGTCTGGATGACGCGGCGCATGAATCCGCTGCTGTTTTACCGACTGGTGTACGTCGGAATGTTTTTAACGGCGCTCAAGCTGCTATCGGACGCGTTCGGTTAAGCGTGTCGACTGCAACTTTGTCACCGATCTGACAAGCGTGCTGAGTTCACCTTGCTACAGTGAGGTCATGAAAACACTTCAAACTCTGTCTGAACTCGCGGCTCTGGTAGGTCAGGAAGTCGCGCTCAGCGACTGGATCACGATCACGCAGGAACAGGTTAACCTGTTTGCGCAAGCCACTGGCGACGACCAATGGATTCACGTTGATGTGGAAAAAGCCAGGGCCGGGCCGTTTGGCGGCCCGATTGCGCATGGCTATCTGACACTGTCACTGTTGCCGAAGTTCTTTATCTCCTCACTGAAGATCGTGGAAACGCGAATGGGCGTCAACTACGGTCTGAACAAGGTGCGTTTTCCGGCACCAGTGCCGGTGGGTAGCCGCTTGCGCGCGCACATGAAACTGCTCAAATGCGAGCCGATTGACCTGGGTGGCTTTCAGATGACCTGGGAAGTCACGGTCGAGCGTGAGGGCGGGGCCAAGCCGGTCTGTGTGGCTGAATCGATGGCTCGTTACTACCCTTAGCCGCAGCGCTGGGCCGCCCCAAGCAAGGCGCGCCCACTCGGGGGGCAGCGAGCCACGCGAAGCGGGGGAGCTTGGGGCCCTAACTTACGCGCTGGGCGAAAGCCTCGGGCTTGAAGCCGACACTCACGGCGCCATCGGCCCACACCACCACCGGGCGCTTGATGATGCTGGCTTGCGCCAGCACCAGCGCACGCGCGCTGGCTGCATCCACCACGGCCGCCTGCGCGGCGGCGTCGAGCTTGCGCCACATGGTGCCTTTGCGATTCACCAGCGTTTCCCAGCCCACGGCTTGCAGCCAGGCATCGAGTTGGGCTGGCGGCACGCCCTGCTTCTTGAAATCGTGAAACTGGTAGGGCACGCCGCGGTCGGTAAGCCAGGCGCGCGCTTTTTTGACGGTGTCGCAG
>CAIYGK010000535.1 GCA_903925725.1 uncultured beta proteobacterium
AATTACGAGTCGCCCCAGTTCGTCGCCCTGTTCGACAAGATCCAGAATGCACCACGCGCAGCAGATCGCGCCAAGTTGCTGGGCGACGCCCAGCGCATGCTGGCCAATGAATCGGTGCACGCCTTCCTCTACCAGCCACAGTGGATCACGGTGGCCAACAAGAACCTCAAAGGGCTTTGGAAGGACATGCCGGTCTTTGTCAATGACATCTCGGCACTAAGCTGGTCGTGAAGCCTTACGAACTGGGGGTACATCAACTGGTTGCAGGCTACCAGCGGCGCGATTTTTCGCCGCTGGAAGTCATGCGGTCTGTGCTTGATCACATCGCGGCCTGGGAGCCGCATCTGCATGCGAGCTACCTGCTGCGCCCGGAACTCGCGCTGGAGCAGGCACGCGCCTCCGAGGCACGCTGGCAGCAAGGCGAGCCCTGCGGCGTGCTTGATGGCGTGCCGGTCACGATCAAGGAAAACATCGCAACCCGCGGAGACCCCGTGCCCTTGGGCACGCTGGCCACCGACCTGACGCCGGCCAGTGCCAACGCGCCACCGGCAGCACGCCTGTTCGAGGCTGGCGCCGTGATGGTCTGCAAGACCACGATGCCAGACTACGGCATGCTTTCCAGCGGCCTGTCGAGTTTTCATGCGCTGGCGCGCAATCCCTGGGACCTGAGCAAGACACCCGGCGGCTCCAGCGCCGGTGGTGGCGCAGCCGCCGCAGCCGGCTATGGCCCGCTGCACATCGGTACCGACATTGGCGGATCACTGCGCCTGCCTGCAGGCTGGTGCGGCATTTTCAGTTTGAAGCCAAGTCTGGGACGCGTCCCGATTGACCCGCCCTACACCGGTCGTGCTGCCGGCCCCATGACACGCAGCGTGGCCGACGCGGCCCTGATGATGCAGGTACTGTCGCTGCCCGATGCGCGCGACAGCATGAGCCTGCCCTGGCAGGCAATCGCCTGGAACAAGTTTGACCAAGGGGTGAACATCCTGCGCGGACTCAAGATTGGTCTGTTGCTTGATGCAGGTTGTGGCATGGCGGTGGAGCCCGAAGTGCAGGCGGCAGTCGAAGCGGCAGCACGCCTGTTCGAGCGTGCCGGTGCCATCGTCAAGCCCATGACACCCTTCATGACGCAGGCCATGCTGGACGGCATGGATCACGCATGGCGCTTGCGCTCGCACATCGACCTGGCTGCGCTGCCAGCGGACAAGCGCGCCACCGTGCTGCCCTACATCCAGCATTGGGCTGACAGCGCAGCTGGCCTGACTGGCCCCGAAGCCTTTGTGGCATTCAGCCAGTTCCACGCCACACGCCTGGCCAGTGTGCGCGCATGCCAGCCCTTTGATTTCGTGATCTCGCCCACCTCGCCAGTACCAGCGTTTGCTGCGGAACTGCCCTCACCCACCAACGACCCGCTGCATCCGCTGGAGCACATTGGCTTCACGGTGCCCTACAACATGTCGGAGCAACCGGCGGCATCCATCAACTGCGGCTACACGCGCAGCGGCCTGCCCATCGGTCTGCAGATTGCGGGTCGGCGTTTCGATGACCTGGGCGTGTTGCAGGTGTCGCGTGCCTTCGAGCTGTTGCGCGAGCCCCAATGTGCCTGGCCAGAGCCACCCAAAGCTTGAACTGATAACACGTTGCCATGTTGACTGACAGCCTGGGCAACCCGGTCACCTTGCAGGACGCTGCGAGTCTGGGCGCTGTCAACGATTTTGTTCAAGGTCTTATTTCCTGCGAAGCGCGCGTCGCCAACATCCTGCAGGTGGCGGAAACGGACCTGAGCCCCTTGGTGCAGGCATGCTGCGCCGCGTTGCACATGTTTGCCGAGTCTGCGCAGGGTCCGCTCAACGCCAGGCCTTACATAGCGCGCGCTCGCAGCAGCCTGAAGTTGACCCCTGGTGTCACGCAGCGCGAACAGCGCTTTGTTGCGGCCATTGCGGCCTGGGTCGAGGGTGACATAGTGCAGGCTATCCGCCTGCACCAGGAGCAGGTGCAGGAGCATCCACGCGATCTGGCTTCGCTCAAACTGGGTCAATACCATCTGTTCAATATCGGCGACGCGCCGGGCATGCTCAAACTGGCCTTGGCGGCGCTGCCCGCCACGCAGGATGTGCCTTACCTGCATGGCATGGCGGCTTTTGGGTGGGAGCAGTGTCACCTGTTGCGCCAAGCCGAGTCGGCCGCGCGCCAGGCCATCAGAATGTGTGAGAAGGAGCCCTGGGCGCAACATGCGCTGGCGCACATCATGCTGACGCAGGGTCGACTAAAAGAAGGATTTGCCTTCATGCAGCAGGTCAGTCCCACGTGGACGGGGCTGAATTCCTTCATGGTCACGCACAATTGGTGGCACCTGGCTGTCTTTGCACTGGAACTGGGCCGCAACGACGAAGCACTGCGGCTCTATGACCAGCAGGTCTGGGGCGTCGTCAAGGATTACTCGCAGGACCAGATTGGCGCTGTTTCCCTGTTGGCCCGGCTGGAACTGGCAGGTGTCGATGTGGGTGAGCGCTGGCAGGACGTAGCAGAGTACCTGCTAGGGCGGCTCAAAGACCAGGTACTGCCCTTTCTGGACATGCAGTACCTCTACGGGCTGGCCCGTGCCGGGCGGAGTCAGGCTCAGACCCTGATGCGCAATATCGAATCTTTTGCTACTGCCCGGCCGAGCCCGGGCCATTCCGACTCCAGACGCGTCTGGAAAGAAGTGTGCCTGCCAGCAAGCCGCGGTTTGCTGGCGCACGCACAGGGCGATCACGAGACTGCCGTGAGAGAACTCGGCAGTGTCCTGCCGCGTCTGGCGGAGATTGGTGGCAGCCACGCACAACGCGGCCTGTTCGAACAGATATATCTTGATGCCCTGATCCGCAGCGGCCAATGGGTTGGCGCCCAGCACCTGGTGCAGCAGGGCCTGAACGGGCAAGTGGAGTCAGTCAGACTGAAACACCAAGCGCATCAAACCTACAGCGCTTTGGGGCTGGGGTTTGCCGAGGCCACAGGCGAGGCCAGTTTGCTTTGATCGTAAACCGGCTGCGCCGGCATGTCAGCCAGATGCCGGGCATCGGCCCAGTCCAGAATTTCAATCGCCTCGCCCTGGATGCGCACCCGGTTCAAACCGGCGTTCGGAATATCACTCTGACGCGGGCCCGACAGCGGCAGCGCAAGGGCCGTCCGGTAAATCATGTCGAGCACACCCCCGTGCGTCACCACGACCAGTGTCTTGTCCGCATGTTGGCGCGCCAGCGCGCGCACGGCGGCCAGCACGCGGGCATGAAACTGGCGCGTGCTCTCGCCACCGACAAAGGCGTAGTCGGCGTCGAACCTGACCCACTGCGCCCAAGCATCGGGATGCTGTGCCTTGATGTCATCGACCCGCATGCCATCGATGACACCAAAGTTCTGCTCGCGCAGGGTCGCATCCAGCGCGGCGCTGCCTTGACTCAGCTGCAGATGGTTCTGGCGGATGGGCGATGCAGTCTGCTGTGTACGCGTGAGGTCGCTGCAAACAAGCTCATGCAGCGTCTCGGTGGCAAGCCGCAGACCCAGGCGGCGCGCCTGCTCGTGGCCGACGGCGTTAAGTGGCACATCAACCTGGCCCTGAAAACGCAGCTCACGGTTCCAGTCGGTTTCACCATGGCGGATCAGGATCAGTTCGGTCATTCAGCCGTATCCTGAGCAGCCTTCACTATCAGCACCGGTACTCCGGCCGCGTGCAGCACCTCATTGGAAACCGAGCCCAACAGCGCGCTGCGCAGCGGGCTGGTGCCGCTGGCACCCATCACTACCAGATCGCACTCATGGCGTTCCAGCATGTCAATCAGGGTGTGCGCCGGGTCGCCCGAGGCCACTTCGCTCTCACAGTCTATGTCGGCTTCGGCCAGCAGCGCCTGCGCCACTTCCAGAGTGTGGGCACCGGCGCTGGCACTGATGTGTTCGAGCACTTGGGGATCATGCGCCACCACCAATTCATACAAATTGGCAGGTTCCTGAACATTGGCCAGCACCACGCTGGTCTCCAGGCCTGAGCGCGCCATGCGAATGGCAAAACGGACGGCCTCCAGTGAAACCGCAGAACCATCAACTGGCAGTAGTATCTTCATCTTCTTCTCCGGCTTGAACATTGTTGACTTGAACCGCTCAAGGTTAGACCAGCACTTTGTGCAGCGTCTTGAGATGGCTCAATATACGCCAGTCTTCCAAAGGAACTTTTTCAAATGAGTCAACTTGTCTTTCTTCCGGGCCTGGCCGCTGACAGCGTGATGTGGCAGCGCCAGCTCGACGCCATGCCCACACACCTGCATGCAGTGGTCAGCGACGTGCACAGCCGTCACGCCAGTCTGACCGAGATGGCCGCGAGTCTGCTGCGGGAACGAGAAGGCGAGCTGATCCTGTGCGGCGCTTCGATGGGTGGCATGCTGGCCATGGAAGTCGTGCGCCAGGCACCGCTACGGGTCACGGCTCTAGCGCTGCTCGGCACCAGCGCCAGACCGGAAACCGACGCCATGCGCGCGCTGCGAGCGGCTGCCATCACGCTGTTTGAACAGGGTCGCATGGAAGAGGTGCTGCAGGCCAATCTGCCACTGGCTTTTCATCCGATTCGCGCCAAGGACTTGATGCTGCAGAAAAGCTATCTTGACTTCGTGCTGCGCGCCGGGTCCGAGCAACTGATACGGCAAAACCATGCTGTGATGGCGCGTGCCGACGCCCGACTTCATCTGCCGGCTGTTGGTTGCCCGACCCTTGTGATGTGCGGTGACACCGATCAGTTGACCCCACCAGAATGCTCGCGCGAAATTGCGCAACTGATCAAGGGTGCCGAGTTGGTCATCCTGCACCAGTGCGGGCACATGCTGACCATGGAGTGTCCGGCCGAAGTGAACGCTGCCCTGTTGCAGTGGCTGGCAGCCCAGGGTCTGCTCTAGCTGTCTATTCTTGCGCCTGCCCACGCACCTTTTCAATCAGCCGCTCGTTGACCACGCCCGAGACAAATTTATTCACCTCGCCGCCAAGCGATGCGATTTCACGCACAAAGGTGCTGGAGATGAACTGGTAACGGTCGCTGGGCGTCAGGAAGACAGTTTCCACCTGCGGCATCAGGCTGCGATTCATGCCAGCGAGTTGAAACTCGTAGTCAAAGTCGGTCACGGCGCGCAAGCCCCGCACCATCGCCTTGGCGCCACGCGCCACCACAAAGTCGCGCAGCAGTCCGGAAAAACTCTCGACCTCAACC
Organism: uncultured beta proteobacterium; assembly: GCA_903925725.1. Lineage (GTDB taxonomy): Bacteria > Pseudomonadota > Gammaproteobacteria > Burkholderiales > Burkholderiaceae_C > Rhodoferax. Next base: position 5,228 of record CAIYGK010000535.1, read on the forward strand.
TGCGGATAGGCCTTGACGACTTCGCGCGCCATATCGATGCGCTCCTGCAAAGAAAACATGGCTTTCTTGTGATGCCCCGCGGCAACCGCGAGGATGACACGGTCGAACAACTGCGTGGCCCGTCGCACCACGTCTTCATGGCCAAGGGTAATCGGGTCAAAAGTGCCGGGATAAACTGCAATCACTTTCTGCACCATCGTCTTCCTGTGGGTCGGTTAGGGCTGAAGCTTCACTCTCTTCTATTCCCAATTTACTCTCCTGCGCCGCATTATGCAGTGTGTGACGGCGCCAACGGCAAGCGCCTTAGCAAATGGGCGTGAACGGCGCCGGCCTTGAGGTGTCGATACAGCGTCAGATGCATCGGTTCAAGCTGGGCCTGCGCCCACAGAATCG
>CAIYGK010000536.1 GCA_903925725.1 uncultured beta proteobacterium
CTGGACTCAGTTCGCACCGGTCCGGCCAAAGTTCCTGGGGCGCCGCGTCTTCCGCAATTTCGACCTCGGCGAACTGGCGCAATTCATTGACTGGGGTCCCTTCTTCCAGACCTGGGATCTGGCGGGCGCGTTTCCGGCCATTCTGAAAGACGCGGTGGTCGGCAACGAGGCGAGCAAGGTCCATGCGGATGGGCAGGCGATGCTGAAAAAGCTGATCGAAGGACGCTGGCTGACGGCCAATGCCGTGGTCGGACTCTATCCGGCCAACTCGGTTCGCGATGACGACGTTGAGTTCTACACGGACGAGTCCCGCAGCACCGTGGCAATGACCTGGTACGGTCTGCGCCAGCAGGCCGAGAAGCAGATGGTGGACGGTGTGCTGCGTCCAAACCGCTGTCTGGCCGACTTCGTCGCCCCAAAAGGCGTGGCGGCCGACTATGCCGGCCTGTTTGCGGTCACTACCGGCATTGGCGTAGACAAGCGCGAAAAGCTGTTTGAAGATGCACATGACGATTACTCGGCGATCCTGCTCAAGGCGCTGGCGGATCGCCTTGCCGAAGCCTTTGCAGAGTGTCTGCACAGAAAAGTTCGCACCGACCTGTGGGGCTACGCAGCCCAGGAGGTGCTGAACACGCAGGAACTGATTGCCGAGAAGTATCAGGGCATCCGCCCGGCGCCCGGCTACCCGGCCTGCCCGGATCACAGTGTCAAGAAAGACATGTTCGAGCTTCTGCAATGTCAGGACATTGGCATGGGTCTGACCGAAAGCCTGGCCATGACACCCGCCGCCAGTGTCAGTGGCTTCTATCTGGGCCACCCGAAGAGTTGCTATTTCAACGTCGGCAAAGTCGGCGAGGATCAGCTCAGGGACATGGCCGAGCGGCGCCAGCTCGGCGAAGGGGCATTGCAGCGTTTGCTGGCGCCCAATCTCTAGGGCCGCTACACTGCGCCGAAATTCCCCGAGGCGCCCGATGCTCAGAGCAAGCCATCTCAACAAGTCCTTTGGCAAGCAGCAAGCCGTCTGCGATGTTTCCTTTACCCTGCTGCGTGGTCAGACCCTCGGTCTGATCGGACCGAACGGGGCCGGCAAGTCAACCACCGTCAGCATGCTGTGCGGGCTGCTGCGTCCGGACTCGGGCGAGGTGCTGCTCCAGGGCGTGGCCATCGGGCAGGGCAGCAGCGAAGCCAAACGTCGGATCGGCCTGGTGCCACAGGATCTGGCGCTGTACGAGGACCTGTCGGCACGTGAAAACCTCAAGCTCTATGGCGCCCTGTACGGGCTGCATGGCAAGGCTCTGCGCAGCCGCTGCGACGAAGTACTGGAACTGACCCAACTGTCCGAGCGCGCGAAAGACCTGATCAACACTTTCTCGGGTGGCATGAAACGGCGACTCAACATTGCCGCTGCCCTGCTGCATGACCCGCAGTTGCTGATTCTGGATGAGCCCACGGTGGGCATCGACCCGCAGAGCCGCAACGCCATTTTTGGCAGTTTGGAACTCTTGAAGCAGCAGGGTCGCTCGCTGATCTACACCAGCCACTACATGGAAGAAGTGGAACGCCTGGCCGACCACATCGTCGTAATTGATCATGGCAAGGTGATCGCCGACGAGAGTCCGGCGGATTTGTACCTGCGCCTGCCTGCAGCTGCTGCACTGCAGGTGGATCTGCAAGCGCAGATTTCCGCTGACACGCTGGTGCTGCTGGAAACCCGACCTGGCGTGAGCAGCGTCATCAGCACGGGCCAGCACCTGGAGATTGCGCTGGCAAACACCACTGACGCCTTGCCGGTGCTTGATTGGCTGGCCGCTCAAGACTGCCAGGCCCTGCACTTTGGCACGGCCAAAGCCAGCCTGGAAGACGTTTTTCTGACCCTCACAGGGCGCACCCTGCGCGACTGACAAGTTACGGAGCACGACGACGCCATGACTGCACTGATTGCATTGGTTCGCAAGGACCTGATCCTCTTTCTGGCAGACCGACGCGCGCTGCTGCTGAGCCTCACCATGCCGGTCATGCTGGGCGCGTTTTTTGGCTATCTGTTTGGCGGATCGGGCAGCCCCGATAACGCCAAAATCGAGATCGCCGTGGTGTCGCAGGATCAGGATGACATCAGCCGCAAAATCGTTGCGGGATTGATGGCCGACAGTTCGCTGCACGTGCAGGAGCTGGATCTGCCGCTTGCCAAGAGTCAGGTGCTCAAGGGCAAGCTCAATGCTGCGATCCTGATTCCCGAGGGTTTTTCAAAGGCTGCCGGCGCGGCCCTCTTTGGCGGACGCGAGAAACCCGAGATTCCAATTTTTTATGATCCGTCGCAAAGTGCGGTGCTTGGCATGGTCAAAGGCATGCTGACGCAGCAGGTCATGCATACTGTCAGTGCCGAAATGTTTGGTGGAAAGTCGGGCAAGGTGTTTATCGATCAGAGCATTGAACGGATCGAGGCCAGTGTCGCCACCGATCCGTCTCGAGCAGAGCTGCGTGATTTTCTGAAAAGCGTAAAGAAGTTCCAGAGCCACAACGAGACTCCGGACCCTGCGACCGGCCAGGCGGCGGCAACAGGCTCTGCCGGATTGTCCATGCCGTTCGTCACGCGCGACCAGGCCATGAGCTCCGGCCCCAGGTACAACGGTTATGCGCACTCTTTTGCCGGCATGAGCGTGCAGTTCATCCTGTTTATGGGACTTGACGCCGGTGTGGGCATCCTGCTGGCACGGCGCCTCGGACTGTGGAAGCGCCTGCTGGCGGCGCCCATCAGCTCCGGCACGATTCTGGGTGCGCGTGCCCTCTCCTGCGCGCTGATTGCGCTGGGGCTGATGGCCTTTGTCTACCTTGTCGGCGCCCTGTTCTTCAAGGTCAGCATCGCCGGCAGCGCTATCGGTTTTGTTGGCGTGGCCGTGTGTTTTGCCCTGTTCACCGCCATGTTCGGCCTGTTCGTAGCCGCCTTCGGTGGCACGCCGGAAGCGACCCGCGGCTTGGCAACCTTCGCCACTCTGATCATGGTCATGCTCGGCGGCTCCTGGGTTCCGACCTTCCTGTTTCCGCAGTGGCTGCAGAGCGCCACGCTGCTGGTGCCAACGCGTTGGGCCGTGGACGGCCTGGAGGCCGTGACCTGGCGTGGCCTCCCACTCGATGCTGCGCTGGCACCGATAGCCGCACTGCTGGGCTTCTCCCTGCTGTTCGGCGCCCTGGCGTTGTGGAAGTTCGGGCGCGACGACCGGGCCTGATGGCTCAAGCGCCAGCGCGCGGACGTGTGAGCGCATGGCGTTGTGCCAGCATGAGCGCAATGACACCAACCAGGCTCATCACCAGCAACAGCCAAAGCGCCTGCATATAGCCACGCTGCGGCGTCCACAACAAGCCCACCATCAACGGTGCGCTGGCCCGCGCCAGGGCCAGGGGCAGGCCGAGCGCGCCGTTCAGCGTAGCCACATGGTCACGGCTCACGTACTGCGCAATCGCCGTCCCTTTGACAATCGTCAGCATGCCGTTGCCCATGCCGTACAGCAAGACAAACAGCCATACCCAGAACTGGCCGTGGCCCGACATGGGCACGGCCAACAAGGCCATCAACCCCAAGGGCAGCAGGCAAGGGATCAGGCGATTGGCCAGATGCAGATCAAAGTAGCGCTCAAAGAAGAACAGCAGCAATCGTCCGAGAACCTGGA
>CAIYGK010000537.1 GCA_903925725.1 uncultured beta proteobacterium
TCGGCTGGCCGGCGAAGTCCCCATGGAGACTGATGTGCTGGCTGTCTTTGTCGATATCGGCCTTGGCCTCCATTTTGAACGAGACCTTGCCGAGCGGACCCAGCGGGAGTGTGAGCGCTCTACCCGCCGCTGCATGCATGCCCGAGAAACCTGCGGAGGCATCCAGCCAGCCCATTTCCTGTCCGAGAATATTGACATTACCGGCGGCCTTCATCAGCGGCCCGTCCGTCGCCATTGGCCCGGCCAACAAGATGTTGTAATACTTCGGATCGTCAGGCCAAGGTTTGGTTCTGTCGCCAAAGCGGTATTGCGGTGCGGGGTTCGGGTTCCTCAACTGGAACATCGCCAGGATGTTGCCCACTTCGGACAACGGTTTCTTGAACAAGTCGATGTTGCGGATGAAGCCGCCGCCGTATTTCATCAGTCGATGATCTTCGGCAGCCATGGCATACATCAGTTGGGCAGCATCTTGCATGTTGTAGTCGGCTGGGGTGGCCATGCGGAACGAGAAATCCAGCAGATCCATGGCGCCCAATGGCGTCAGTGGGGTCTGGAATTGCAACAGCACATTCTTCTTGGTTGTCATGTCCTTAAAAGTGACGTTGCCTTTGTAGCCAAAAGTGAGTGACTGGGTGATAAAGAAAGTGGCATCCGACAGAATCACCTTCGGCATGCCCAGTGTCAGTTGGGTGTTGGGTGCGAACTGAAGCTCGAAATAGGCATCCGGCTTCAGGGCATCAGCGCTTGCCTTCTTCATGGTGTCGCCTTCTTTCAGCACGGCACTTGCCACACCAACACCGGCCCCGACGCCACTGGTCAGATCGGTCGGGATCGGCATTGCCACGGCCGCCCGTATGACCGTTTGACTGCCCTTGAGGCCAACAAAGGTCTCCATAAGCTCCTTGATGGGAGAGCCCAGATCGGCCCGCGCCGCCAGTTGCACACCGCTGGAGAAGGACAGCGAATCGACGTTGAAGTAGGTCTCGCGCACCACCTTTTGCAGGTCGGGCGGCATCATGCTGGTATCAAGCTGATAGTCGGTCGTGGAGATCGAGATGATGGGCGACTTCAGCTCGGTGTTAGCCATGATTTTGTGCAGCTTCTCACCCAGCAGCATGGGCATCGGCGCGGACAGTTTGCTGTCAATCACCAACAGCAAGGTCTGCTGGGCCTGGCCCGTCGTGAAAAAGTACAGCTGTAGCTGGCCTGACTTGGCGCTGTAGCAGCCCTTCAAGCCACCGCCGCAGGACGTGTTCTTCAAGGCAACGGTCATTTTTTGCAACTCGTCCTTGATGCCTGGAACCGGGAGTACGGCGAGCATCTTTTTCAGGACGCTGCTGACGTCGGGCATGTCCGCCGCCTGCACTGGTAGCTGGAGCGCCAGAGCACTGACCAAGGCGGCAGCCACCTTGAAAAAAAGTTGTCTCATGGCTTGTCCTGGTTTGTGCGTTGATGGAAATAGCGTGGTTTAGTAGTAGAGAAATCCCAAGGCCTGGCGCAAGCGGTCACCGGTGCTGTGCATGCGATCCCATCGCTCCAGGGTCACGTCACCTTGGCGAAACTCGCGAAAATAATCACTGGTTTTGAGTTGATGCAAGACGACTTCGACATTGGCAGGCGTGCTTCCGGTGAAACCGAATTTCTCGCGCAAGGCCTTCATGCTGTCACTCATGGCAGCGTTGGGGCTCTGATCAATTTTTGAGGTGTAAACGGGGTCGCGCGGCGTGATCAGAATCAGCACCGAGCGCTGGTAGTCATTGGTTTTCTGGTTCGAGAATAAGTACTGAAGAAATGGGACGTCCTGCAACACAGGCACACCATCCCGGGTATTTGATGACGATTTTTCACTCAAACCACTTAATACCAGCGTATCTCCCACATTCATAACGACATTGGCATTGGCCGTGGTTTCTGCTATTTCAATCTGGTAGGCTGCTTTTGGGTTTTCTGCGGTGGCGTTCAGGGAGGTACGTTGGGCCTCGACCTTGAGTTGAACCTTGCCGTTAGACAAAAAGGCGGGCGTGACCGCGAGCTTGACGCCAAAACGTTTGTCCAAGGGAACGATGGTGGTGCCGCCCTGGGTGCTGGTTGACACCAACCCGGCGCTCAGGTTGGTGCCCGAGAAAAACTCGGAAGGCTTGCCTTCTATGGCCGCGAGTGTGGGGCGCGCCAGCACCTCATTGATGCTGTTGTTGGCGTTGGCGATGTTCAGGGAATAGGCCAGCGCCGGAATCGTCACCGCGCGGGTGATGGCGGTGCTGACGGCTGCTGCGGCACCGCCCACACTGTTGGAGGTATTGATTTCAGAATAGGCTGCGGCGCTGCTTGAGCCGAGTTGCAGCGTCAAGGCGCTGAGCAAATTGACACCTTTGGAGGTGCTGGCCAACTCCTGGGTGGCCACCAGCACCACATCGACCAAAACCATGCGGGGGCTGCCATCGCTGGCGTTGTCGCCCATATTCACGGCCACGGGCTTGGGTGTTGGCGTTTCAACGCTACTTTTTACGCTGGCTGGCTCCGAGCGTGGCGCGACACTCGGTGTGATGCTTGGCAGGGTGAACGCCTGCGCAAAGCGTTCCGGCTGTACACCGGTCGTGGCAGTGCCCAAGCTGGTTTGAATAAAGCCGGCGACTGAATTGGCTGCTGTGCTTGAGTTGTCCGGCGCTTGCTGTCGATAAAAAGACTTCCATTGGGCCAGTCGCTGGTCCACGCGCCCAATATCGGCCGGTTCGTGCTTGAGTTTGCCCAACTCCACGCGCATCAGGTCGGCCTTATCGAAGGCACCACAGGAGGCATATACCGAAACGCTTGAGCGGATGAAGCCATCATTAAGCTCGGTGGTGGTTTTCTTGAATTGATCGGCCATGGCACAGGCCGTGATGGCATCACCTGTCAGGTACGATGCCACCATCAGCCCGTAGAGCGACACGGTGCTGTCGGGCGACATCAGGAGTACTTCAGAAAACTGCCCTTTGGCTTGATCAAATTTTTTGAGGTCCATGTAGGCCAGCCCCAAAAACTCCTGCGCAATCCAGTTGCTCCGGTCGATCCGAAGGGCTTGCTGGTAGCCCTCGATCGCCATTTCATTCTTTTGGGAGTCCCCCTGCCTGGCCTGCAGGTGGTAAACAAAGCCGTTCAAGAAATGCAGGTATGAGTTGCGGGCGTCCAGTTGCAGGGCTTCGTTGATGGCTTTGTTGGCCTGTGGCAAATCCATGCGTTTGATGAAGTTCACCGCCACCGTAGTCTTGGCAAGCATCTCGGACTCGGGTTCACCTGTCGGAGTCAGCGCAAATTTGCTGACCATCTCGACAAAAGACCTTTCCGGCGACTGGGCCCATGTAGCCGGGCTGGCGCAAAGCAATACGACCAAAGTGAGGGTGGCTCTTGCGGAGCGTTTGAAGCGAATCATATGATTCCCCAGTTGATCGGACGCGAATGCACGATTGCACCGAAAGTCAGCTTACTATATTTTTTATAGCGACTGGACATTGCCGATCTATACCCACAATGTTCGCAAGGTCATCCTCAACAAGACAGGTGTTTCGCTGGTCATCAGCGGTGCGGTAACGCTGCGCCGGAGCCCCACACAGAGAGATTTCAATTTCGCTCGTTGAATGACTGCTGCCGTTTTTTGCGCCACGTCTACGCCCGGTATCGAGAACAAACGTGGCCGACTGTTGCTGGTCCAGACTGTGCAAAAACAGTTTTCGTGCGGGCCATAGTCAAGTCTGGCTCGGTAGAAGGGCGTGGAATCACTCACAAGGCGCATGAACGCGTCGATGTTCTTGAAATTTGTGGTTCTGTATTTTTGATAAGACGGTGCTTGCAAGCGCTAACGAGCTTGAATTGGGCCGTAAACAGCCCAGTAAAAAGGCCCCCCTCAGGCCCTCATCGCCGCCATCAAGGTTTGCGGCCCCAATATCGACAGCATCCGCTTGAAGTTGTACGCCAGAACATGCAAGCTCATCTCGGCACTGACCTTGGGTAGCGTCCTGGTGAGGAAGTGTGTGGCACCCATCCAGGCTTTCAGCGTGCCGAAAGGATGCTCGACCGTTTGCCTTCTCGTTCGCATGGCATCGGGGGTCTGGTCCAGTCGGGTTTGCATTGCATCCAGTACGTCTTCATGCTCCCAGCGGCTGATTCGCCTGTAAGCACTGGGTGTGCACTGAGTCTTTATGGAACATTGAATACAGGCACTGCTCCAGTAGCGTCGTATCTGCAGGCCACGTTCTTCCCGGGTGTACCGATAAATGGCTATCTGCCCTGCAGGGCAGCGGTAGGTGTCGGTCTTGGCGTCAAAGATGAAATCAGCTTTGCCAAAGCGACCGTCAGCCGATGCGCCGGAAGTCAGAGACTTGGCAACAATCGGATCGATGCTGGCCTCGTGACAAGCCTGGATTTCGGGAGCATTGAAGTAGCCCCGGTCTGCGATGGCTGTCAGATCATTCGTCCCCATCTCACTGCGTGCCAGCTTGGCCATAGGTGAGAGTTGCTCTCTGTCAGAGCCGACGTTGGTCACAACGTGCGCGACGATCAGGTGGTGCTTGGCATCTACTGCAGTCTGGACGTTGTAGCCCACGATGCCGGTACCTTGTGACTTCATGGCACGGGCATCCGGATCAGTCTGGGAGATTTGTTTGTCTGGTGCAGCCTGCAGCTGAACTTCGATCTCTTTGAGCTTTTGCATTTGTGCCTTCAGCGCGGCAATGTTTCCTTGCAGTCGTTCGGTCTTAAGGGCTGCCACCTGTGGCTCATGCCTATCAGCAGTATCGAGATCCTTGAGGTAGCGGTTGATGCTGTCCTCTATTGTCTTCATGCGGTACTGCAGCTTGGCAGCGGTGAAGTTTCGATCATGGTTGTTGACGGCTTTGAATTTGCTGCCATCGATGGCCACAACCGCGTCCGTAAACATTCCAAGTTGCTGGCACATCAGGATAAATTGGCGCGAGACGCTGCGAATGGCCGCACCGTTGTCTTTACGGAAGTTGGCAATTGTTTTGAAGTCAGGGGTCAGGCGACCTGTCAACCACATCAACTCAACATTGCGCTGGGCTTCCTTCTCCAGGCGACGGCTCGACTGGATGCGGTTGAGGTAGCCATAGATGTAGATCTTCAGCAGTGCCGCAGGATGATAGGCTGGGCGTCCCGTCAAAGCTGGATTGATGCCCTCGAACTTCAGTGCAGCCAAATCGAGTTCATCTACAAATACATCGATGACACGCACCGGATTGTTCTCCGTGACGTAATCGTCAAGCTGTTCGGGGAGCAAAAGAGCTTGCGTGCGATCGACACCTTCAATGAAACGTTTCATCCAGATTCCCCTGCGTGCAACCTGATCTTTCAATAACGTTTGAGGGTGCGAATTGTTTACCGCTTGGGGCCAATATTGAAAATATTCCAGCAGCGTTTTGACACAGTCTCGGTCGTATGCGGGTCCTCACGACCGTCGGCTTCGGGGCAACTCGTTTTGGTGGTCGAGTGACATCATCCGGTCAGAATGCAAGTGAAAAAATCGAGACTGTCGCGTCACAAACAA
>CAIYGK010000538.1 GCA_903925725.1 uncultured beta proteobacterium
TCTGGTTAAATGATCCGGCAACCAGGCCAAATTCATCACCGCTGCGCACCGGTATGGCCTGATCAAGCCTGCCGCCTGCGACTTCCTTTGCTCCGGCTTCCAGGTCCTTCAATGGCAGGTAAATCAGTCGCTGCAGCAACAGACCCATGGTCAGAGAGAACAGAACAATGAAGCCAATCGATGTACCGATAACGTCGATGGCGTGCGACCTCATCGACTGATCCATCTCGTCAAGTGAGTAAGCAACATCAACAACACCCAGCACCGACTGATTGGCCGGATGTTCATGGCAGGAAGCAGATGAGCACGATGCTTCGTTGCGGATCGCATGCATGGTACCAAGAACCCGATGCCCGCCGGCGGTCTCAATGATCTTCCATCGCTTGTCGTCCGGAACATTCTTCAGGGGCTGGCTCGACAGATGACAGTTGATGCAGGGTTCGTCCTTTTGGTCAACCGAATAGCCCACTTCCGACTTCCGGTTTGAATGGATGATGGTGCCGTCCTTGCTGATCACACGAAGCCGCTCAATGCCCTTCTGGGAACCCAGATCTTCAATGATCTTTTCGACAATATCGCGTTTGTTGACAAGCATCGTGTAGCGTGTGCTGGCGACCACCATCTCGGAGAGCTGGGTCACGTGCCGTGCCACCACGCCTTGCATATCTTCCTGCCGGTGCTTGAGGATGAGCCACGTAAACAGCAACATCGCCGTTGAAAGGACGATGATCAAATAGAAGCCGATCTTGAGCTTGAGACTGTTTTTTTGCATTTCGCAGGCTGACCCCGATGCGCCCGGCGATTATGACATCGCCTCACTGGAACAAGTGCATTAATCAGCCCGCATTTGATGTGGCTCAGGCGCTATGCGCAATGGAATCGTGACCGGCCCGTCGTTCACCAGATGCACCTTCATGTCAGCTCCAAACTGACCGGTCTGCACGTTGGCGTGCACGCGTCTGGCCTGGGTCACAAAATACTCGTACAGCCTGCGCCCCTGCTCTGGCCTGGCCGCCGCGGAGAAGCTTGGCCGGTTGCCGCCTGAAGCATCAGCAGCCAAGGTAAACTGGCTCACGATCAGCAGGGCACCAGTCCGGCCGGCGCCATCGAGATCCTGCACGCTGCGATTCATCTTGCCGGTGTCATCGCTGAAGATGCGCAGCTTGCCTATCTTCGCCAGCATCTTGTCGCTCTCAAGCTCGCTGTCACCGTTTTCGGCGCACAGCAGTACCAGCAAGCCAGCGCCGATCTCTCCCACTACCTGTCCGTCAATCACCACCCGCGCCTGACTGACGCGCTGCAACAAGGCAATCATGCAACTTCAGCCCAGCGTCACCCTGGCGAACTTACGCTTGCCAACCTGCAGTACGTAGCAACCGCGACCCAGTTTCAAACCCTTGTCGCTCAGGACAACCGAATCCAGACGGACACCTCCCCCGTCGATCAGGCGATTGCCTTCACCCACGGAGTTTGTCAAGCCGGCCAGCTTGAGCAGCAGACCCAGCCCCAGCGGACCATCAGCTTCACCCAGTGGCAGCGACACTTCAGCGATTTCGTCTGGCAAGCCACCCTTGCTGCGATTGATGAAATCCTGCTCAGCCGCGTCAGCCGCCGCAATAGTATGAAAGCGCGCCGTGATCTCGCGGGCCAAAGCCACTTTGGCATCCTTCGGATTGCGACCAGCCTCAACTTGCGCTTTCAAAGCAGCTATCTCGGTCTCGCTACGGAAACTCAATAAGGTGTACCAGCGCCACATCAGCGGATCGGAAATACTGAGCACCTTGGCAAACATGGTATTGGCGTCTTCGGATATCCCAATGTAGTTGTTCTTGCTCTTGGACATCTTCTCGATGCCGTCGAGTCCCTCCAGCAAGGGCATGGTCAAAATGCACTGCGGTTCCTGACCATATTCGGCCTGCAAGTGACGTCCCACAAGCAAATTGAACTTCTGATCGGTACCACCGAGTTCCAGATCGCTCTTGAGCGCCACGCTGTCATAACCCTGCATCAATGGATAGAGAAATTCGTGCACGCTGATCGGCGTTCCGGACTTGAAACGATCCGAAAAATCGTTGCGCTCCATCATGCGCGCCACGGTGTAACGGGCGGCCAGCTGAATCATGCCACGCGAGCCCAGTGCATCGCCCCACTCGCTGTTGTAGCGAATTTCGGTTCTGGACGGATCGAGCACCATGGATGCCTGCCGGTAATAGGTCTGAGCGTTGACTTCGATTTGCTCGCGAGTTAAAGGTGGGCGTGTGCTGTTGCGTCCGGAAGGATCGCCAATCAGGGTAGTGAAGTCCCCGATCAGGAAAATGACAGTGTGACCCAAATCCTGCAGCTGGCGCATCTTGTTGAGCACCACCGTGTGTCCGATGTGGATATCGGGTGCGGTCGGATCCAGTCCCAGTTTGATGCGCAGCGGTGTCCCGGTGGCCTCGGAGCGCACCAGTTTTTTGACCCAGTCATCCTGCGGGATCAGTTCTTCGCAGCCGCGCAGGGTCACCGCCAATGCTTCACGGACACGGTCTGTTACAGAAAACGGGGATGTTGACGCTTGATTCATAGGGGTTTTTCTTGATGCGTTACGGTGCGGCGCGGTTATACTCTGCGTTCGCTCCCGGTCTTGATTTTAATTCGCCCAGTCTGTGCACCATTTTGTCTGTTCGACACCTCGCATAACGAGCCTCCCCTGGAATACTTCTCTTGTTAAAAAGCCTACTTAGCTTTGGAAACGTCGTTCTGGATTCCACCAGTCGGACTGTCAAACAACATCCTAAGCGGGTAACTGCAATCTTTGCAGTGCTTCTTTTGGCAGGTGCAGGCGGTGCGTTCGCGGTAGCGAGCCTGGCACCGGACGCGTCTGAACTGCCGGTGCACCAGGTTCTTGAATCGGTCAGCCCATTGGCGCTCAATGTTCCGGCGGATCTGGAACTTCAGACCTTCAAGCTTTTCCGCTCAGAAGTTAGTCGCTCCAGCGACACCACAGACACGCTGCTCAGTCGCCTCGGCGTTGATGACGCGCTGGCCGCAAGCTTTTTGCGCTCGGATGCCTCCGCGCGACAGGCGCTGCTAGGACGCAGCGGCCGCAGTGTCACCGTTGAAACCGGTGAAGGCAATCAATTGCTGAAACTCGTTGCACGCTGGAGTCCCGAGGACAATGGAAATTTCAGTCGCCTGGTAGTTGAACGAACCAGCAATGGCTTTCAGTCGCGGATTGAAGTTGCAGCCCTGACTGCTTCCACCCGACTGGCTAGCGGCATCATTCAGAGTTCCCTGTTTGCAGCGACTGACGAAGCCAAAATTCCTGACAGTATTGCGACTCAGCTTGCTGAGATTTTTGCCGGCGACATTGATTTCCATCGCGCGCTACGCAAGGGAGATCGCTTTTCGGTGGTTTACGAAACACTGGAAGGTGACGCCGAGCCCTTGCGACCCGGGCGCGTCCTCAGTGCCGAGTTCGTCAACAACAACAAAACGTTTCAGGCGATGTGGTTTCAGGAACCGGCCAATCGCAGCAAA
>CAIYGK010000539.1 GCA_903925725.1 uncultured beta proteobacterium
AGATCTGCCACATCACCGGGGTCGGGTAGGGTCAGGCCAAAATGCTCACCGACATAAGCCCGTTCGGATTTGGTCGCACCCAGTAAATCGATCCAGATCGGCTTGATGCCTTCAAGATTCTTGCGGCTCTCAATCTGAATTTGGCGCAGACGCCCGTCCTGCAACTCAAAAGCATTCAGTTGGCTTTCATTAAACACTGGCTCCCGACTGCCAACGAGTTGCTCTCGAAGCTGATCTGATACTTCCCAGAGAACTTCATTTTCCTGGGCCGCCGGAATCTGCATCCACATCAGTTTCGCGTCTTCCGGTGGCAGAGCTTCGAGAATGCTGCCAATTTCTTCAGCGGGTAATTGAGTAATCAATTGCTCCAATTCAACCAGATGCTGACGTTGCACCAACGTTTCCACGATGTCCTGGCGCGGCATATTCTGGCCATGCACCATGCCTTCAACCCGCTTTTGCTTCTTCAGCATTTCAGTGACTTTTTCAAGTGACATAGCGTTGCTCTTCTTGTATTGTTGGGGTTGTCGGTTGAGTTTACCCGGGTCTCATCGTTGCGTCATGAAGTTGAAACCAAGTGCGACCAGAATTCAGATTTTCAATCTGGCCTACATCGTTCCATGTACAAATACGAAGAGACTGTCATCTCAGACTGCGGCTTGCGCTATACATCGAAAGAACCTGGCTCCCCCTTTCAAGGTATGGCAGGCTCGGGAGAAACGCTCAGTTGCATCAAATGCGGCCGCCACAAATTGCGCAGAAATGGAATATTCAGGCGCTACCTGAACTCCTTGCATTTCTTTTGTACCGACTGTAAACCGAGCACGGTTAAGCAGTAGTGAACGTGCTGCTGCCGGTCAGGCAGTTGGAGTCCGTCCGCTGCGAGGTAGGATCCAATAGCTGCTCAAAAATGTCAGCCACCTCAAATACGGCACGGTTGTCGATCCGATCAACAGCAGAACGAAACTCCGGCAGATTCTGAATCATCTTCATCACTGCCGAATGGAGCGCGCGATGCGAGTGCAGCACCAGCCCAACGCCTCTCTCGCGCACCCAGCTTGCGTTGTAGCGCTCTTGCGGCATGGTCGATCTGTTGTTGAACGTAATGACCGGCAAACCTAACTGCACCGCCTCACTCAGACTGCCAGGCCCCGGCTTTCCGATCAGAAAGTCGCCCAGTCGCATATAGCTTTCAATGTCCGACGTAAAGCCCAAGGCAATGTGCTTTGCCGGGGTTTGAAGCGCTTCCAACTGGACCAGCAAAGTAGTGTTGTGCCCGCACAGAAGGATCAATTGCACGTCTGCCAGCATTTTCGCGATGCTCAGCATTTGCGTCGAGCCGTGACCACCGAACAGGACGATGCCAATCGGCCGTTGCGGGTCCAGTCCGAGTCTGTGACACTCCGCTTCGCGATTCAACGTGAGTTCACGGTAAAACGCTGGCCGCAGAATCATGCCTGAGGTGAGGCGAACTTTTTCAACGTCATAGCCCGCGAGTCGGGCTTGCGTTGCCGCATGCTGTGTGCCACAGACCAGATATTGGGTCTGTCCCGCTTCAATCCAGAAGTTCGGCGGATAGTCTGCCATGTCAGTCATGACCGTGACGAAGGGCACATCACCCAGCGCGCCAGCGACCGATTCGCACAGCGCTCTATTGAAGTTCGGCACCAGTGACACGACGAGGTCGGGTCGGGTCGAGCTCCAATGTTCCAGGAGCCGGCTTACAACGCTCGCATGACTGAACCGGATCATTCCGTGCAGCAATTTCAATTCGGTCGCGAGACCATAAGTCCAGCCGCGCTCCAGACGCTTGTTGTAAATGGCTTCGGGAGCGATGCCAGTGAATTTCCGAAAAGAGTTCTTGGGGTCCAGCACCTCCACCAGATTGAGCAGGCGAACCTCCCAAGGTCGCCGCTGCTCACGAATCACTTCCTGCAGCGCCAGGGCCGCAGAGCGGTGACCGCCACCAAAGTTGAAGTAAACAAGATCAATCGTCTTCATGTGCAAGCCCGATCATCGGGCACCCGGGTGACAGCTTCGTGAAGAGCCCCAATGCCATCAATGATTGCGTGAGACCGTGACTTCTTGTTGTCATCAAACGTTCGTATTCCCAAGCGAGACTGGTTTCCTGCTAATTCAAACTCGGGGAAATCAAGCCATGAAAATTACGGTCATCGGTGCCGGCTATGTGGGTCTGGTCACGGGCACCTGTCTGGCCGAAGTTGGTAACGATGTGATCTGCTTTGACACTGATTCCGAGAAGATCAGAATGCTGCAAAGTGGCGAAATACCGATCTACGAACCGGGCTTGACGGAAATGATCCGGCATAACGTCAGCGGTGGACGACTTCACTTTACCGACGACATCAAAAAGGCGACCCACTTTGGCACCATTCAATTTATCGCGGTCGGTACGCCACCCGCAGAAGATGGCAGCGCTGATGTCAAGTACGTGCTAGAGGCGGCAAAGAGCATCGGCAAGTACATGAACGACTACAAGGTCGTGGTTGACAAGAGTACCGTTCCGGTCGGCACGGCCGAGGCGGTCAGGACGCTGATCGCGCAAGAACTGGAGTTGCGTGGTGTCAATACCCCGTACAGCGTTGTCTCCAATCCCGAGTTTCTGAAGGAAGGCGCAGCTATTGACGACTTCATGCGCCCAGGAAGAATCGTTCTGGGTTGCGATGATGAGCAGGCTGCCTTGAATATGCGTGCACTTTATGCGCCTTTCCAGCGGCACCACGACCGTCTGATCCTGATGGACATCCGCAGCGCGGAACTGACCAAATATGCGGCCAACGCAATGTTGGCAACGCGCATCAGTTTCATGAATGAGTTGGCCAACCTGGCCGAGAAAGTTGGAGCCGATATTGAACATGTACGCAAGGGTATCGGCAGCGATCCACGCATCGGCTACGACTTCCTCTATGCGGGCGCCGGCTACGGCGGCTCATGTTTCCCGAAAGACGTCCGCGCACTCATCCAATCAGCCGGTGAAGAAGTCGGTATCAAATTGCAGGTGCTCACAGCGGTCGATGCGGCCAACCAACAACAAAAGCACGTGCTGGGCAACAAAGTGAAATCCCGCTTTGGAGTCGACCTGACTGGCAAGCACTTCGCGTTGTGGGGCCTGGCATTCAAAGCCAATACCGACGACATGCGCGAGGCCAGCAGTCAAACTCTGATCAACGATCTGTTGGCGGCGGGCGCGACGATAACGGCCTACGACCCTGTCGCCATGACACAAGCGCGAAATGTCTACCCCAATGTGCGCGGCTTGAACTACGCCGTCTCGTCGATGGAAGCGCTGCAATACGCGGATGCTTTGCTTATCGTAACCGAATGGAAAGAATTCAAGAGCCCTGACTTTCCCGTGATCAAGGCGACGCTGAAAAGTCCTGTCATTTTTGATGGCCGAAACCTGTACGAGCCGCAGTTGGTCCGGGGAATGGGTCTGGAGTATTTCGCCATCGGGCGCTAATTTTTGACATTTCCAAGGAGACCTTACCCGTGTCAGCTTTCTTAGAACAACTGGCCATCCAGCGCCGGGATGACCATCGTTACTATCACCATAGCCGCATCAACCAGACTCTACATCTGATAAGCGCTGTGAGTTTTCTGGTGGCTTATGCATTTCTATTCATCCAGCCAGCCGTTGCGGCTCTGATTGGTTGGTTGATTTCCATGACAACCCGTCAATCAGGTCACTTCTTTTTTGAGCCCCTTGGCTACGATCAGGTCAACCAAGTCAGCAACGAATACAAGGAAGAAATCAAGGTCGGGTACAACCTGCGTCGAAAACTGGTCTTGCTGTGGATTTGGGTGGCCTCACCGCTGTTGCTGGTGCTTGATCCAAGC